>NZ_PNDU01000515.1:0-2367 GCF_005886635.1 Pseudoalteromonas sp. S558
GAGTCGGGGAGGGGGAGCCAATTCTAATAATTTCATAGACATTCCTCTTAAATTACACTACCATAAACGCCATAACTAAAGCATGATTGAATGCATTAAACTTAGTTTATTAATCTAATATTTGATCCCTTCCCTTTCAAATTAAAAGACTTAAAAATGGCCGGCTTTAAAAAACTTATTCTTATACAACTTATCTCTTGGCTATTATGCGTAGTTGCAGGAACTTACTTTATATCCGCTCAGTTTGATAGCGCAGTAAGCGACGCACAAATAAATGCGCAAAATACAATAACGAAATATATTGATAATTCTTCTTTTAATGACGAAGCCGCCCAAAATTTAAAAAACGCGCTTGCCGATGGTAAAACATTCTCACGCTTTACGTTAAGAGACTTCCAAGGGGCTGAAGTATTCACTATAAACTCCCCTGCTCGCCTCCCTGTGTTTGCTCAGTTTATAGAGTCTGTTTTTAATTCTGTACGACCACAGTTTGCAGTTAATACCGCAGCCGATATTAAAGTTGAATTTACAATTAATATTCAGCATCTTGGCGAACAACTGCAAACATCGTTTTTTATTGTGTTTTTTATGTCTGCTATTTTAGTCATTATTCCTGTTATTTTAATGAAATCTATTTTTTATCGTTTGAATAGAAATATCAGTATGACTATTGCCGATGTCATCGATATTTATATCAACCAAAACCAAGCAAGTAACGATTTAAAAATTGCATTAGACGGCTCTAAATTGCAAAAGCTAGGTAAAGATCTCGTGCCAAGCTTTAACCGTTTGTCCTACTTTTTAAAGTCAAAAAATGACGACATTCAAAATGCTGCATTAAGTATTAAACAAGAAGCGTATAAAGATGTAATTACGGCACTTGGCAACCGCAATATGTTTGTTGAGTATTACGAAAAAAATATTGAAAACGTAGAACAAAGTACATTCGGATCACTCGCAATGATCCGCTGTAGCGAACTGCAAATTATAAATCAAACACGTGGCTACCAAAAAGGCGACGAATACGTCAAAGCTGTTGCAGATATAGTTAAACACATAAGTGGCACTTATACAGGCAGCCAAGTGTTTCGATTAAATAGTTCTGATTTTGCTGTCGTACTGCCTCATGTGCCTTTAAAAGAAGCTGAGCGCTTTGGCGAAAACTTACAGTCTCGTTTTACGCAGTATCAACAAAACCAAGAACTAAGCTCAGTAGCTAACACGGGAATTGTGGGCTACGAAAAAGGCAAACCGTTAGGCGAGCTGCTTTCGATTGTTGATAACGCCATGAGTATGGCGCAATCAAAACAAGTAAATGCATGGCACGTTCAACGCGAAACCGACTTAATTAACAATGTAAGTGCAGGTTTTGGTAATCAAAACTGGCGTAAAGTAATTAACGAAGTTATTGAATCCAAACGCGTTCATTTAGTTATGCAGAACATTATGCCTTTAGGTAAAAACAGTAAAGCTTATGCCGAAATTCAGGTTCGCTTTAAAACCGAAGAAAACCAAACGCTTCCTACTGCTTCGTTTTTAGCAATGGCCGAAAAGCTTGATATGGCCATAGATATAGATAAGTTAATTATTGATTCTTCACTTGAAAAAATAAAAACTCGCAACCTTTCTGAAAAAAACTTTGGGCTGAATGTAACCGCCTCAAGTGCGCATAATGATCAATTTGTCATTTGGTTAGAGCGACGCTTGCTAAAAGATACGCACATTGCGTCAAAACTTATTTTTGAAGTGAGTGAATTTGGTTTACAACAAAATATTAAAGCCAGTAAACGCTTTATTGATATGGTACATCGAGTTGGTGCCCGTATTACTGTTGAACGCTTTGGTGTTGGTTTAACCTCATTTAAATTTTTCCGTGATTTAAAGCCTGACTTTATTAAAATGGATGCAAGCTACACTCGTGGTTTAGAAGATGACAAAAACAATCAATACTTTATGAGACTTATGGTCGACTTAGCACACAGAATAGGTGTTAGCGTGTTTGCAGAAGGAGTTGAAAGCCAAGAAGAAAAGCATATTGTTGAGACTCTTCTTTTAGATGGTGTACAAGGCTATTACATAGAAAAACCTAAAGATATGTAACGGCCACCTCCCAAACACTTATCCCCCTACTTTTTTAGTTTAAAGTATATGTTAGTGTGATCGTTTTTTATAAATTTGTACTATTAAAGTCATAATTTTAAAGTAAAGATCACATACAAATCACAGTATTTTTACACCTTTGTCAGACATTGATCAGACCAATTTCAAAAATTTCGATTTAATTTAAACGCTTAATTCTCTTTAATTTGATAAAATAACATCTCAACTTTGAGGTGTATATGAATCTAAAAATCAAACGGTTATACC
>NZ_PNDU01000516.1:0-290 GCF_005886635.1 Pseudoalteromonas sp. S558
TAATAAATGGAATTGGTATTAGATTCGGGCTCTCTACAATTTGAGGTCGGTGCGCTACGCAGTAGAATGTCATGGTGCCCACAGCTATGAAGAGCCACAGTGCAAATGCTACGCACTCATTACCGAGAGGAGATTTTTTATACTTTTAACGTCAGGAGTCGCTACGCTAACCCGATCTACGTGATGGGTGTTGGATAGGTGTCTGTTAATTGCGCGTATTTCACTTTTCTGCAGACGTAAAAAAGCCCGACTATTTCTAGTCGGGCTCTCTACAATTTGAAGCCTGGTAT
>NZ_PNDU01000517.1:0-1658 GCF_005886635.1 Pseudoalteromonas sp. S558
ATAAATGCCAAACATGCGCTGCCCGAAGGGTTCTTTCTAGGGACGATTAACTCTTTGTTGCTCGGTTTTTACTTAGCCCACTAGGTTACAAACCTCGCGCCGCGATTAAATCGCCCCTAGATTGAACAAATTTCAATCTACAAAGGTCAACACGCCCTAATACTAAACATTTACATAATGCTATTTTGAATGTTTTACCATATATTATTACACTAATTACTATCTCTACTCATACGGAATGTTTATGTATTTTTATGCTGCACGCCAGCCTATTTTAAACCGCAACAAAGAGCTTATTGGTTACGAGCTTTTATTTCGTGATGGTGTAGACAACGTATTTCCCAACATAGATGGAGATGAAGCAACAACACGCTTAATCGAAGGCAGCCAATTTAACTTTGGTCTAGAAGATTTAACAGACAATAAACCAGCATATATAAATTTCACTTTAGAAACACTGCTAAAAGGTTACCCAACAATACTGGGTAAAGACGCTATCGTTGTTGAAATTTTAGAAACAATCCAGCCTGGTAAGCGCCTACTCGCTATTGTTAAAGATTTAAAAGGCAAAGGCTATACTCTGGCATTGGACGATTATACTCACCAACCAGTTTGGCGGCATTTTTATCCATTTATCGATATTATTAAAATCGACTTTTTAACGTTAGATACCGACAATATTCAAGACATTATTACTGATTTAAAACAATATCCGCACATCAAATTACTTGCTGAAAAAGTAGAAACTCACGAAATGTATAATTTAGCTTTAGAGCTCGGGTTTGATTATTTTCAAGGGTTTTTCTTTTCAAAGCCTGAAATGGTTCAAAGTAAAGCATTGCCGCCATCTGAAATGGCATTAGCTGAGTTACTTTATGAAACCTCAAGCGTTGAAATCAATTTACAAAAGATTACGGATGTATTTGAACGCGACGTAAATTTATCATATAAATTGCTGCGTTATTCCAATTCAGCTGCATTTGCAAAACGCGCTGAAGTAAGCACCATTAAGCAAGCACTTATCATACTCGGTGCAAATGAAATAAAAAAATTGCTCTGCTTATTATTTGCAGCACAAGTCTCTGCTGATAAACCCGTTGAGCTGCTTCGATTGTCACTTACTCGTGCTCGCTTCGCCGAGTTGCTCGCAATATCTCATGGACAGTTTAAAGATACTGGCATGGCCTTTTTGACTGGTATGATGTCATTAATGGATGCTATTTTAGATCAAAGCATGGAAAGCGTAATGAGTAAGTTACCGTTGTCTGATGAAATAAAAGCGGCGTTGCTCAAAAATGAAGGGCTACTCGCTAAATACTTAAACCTAGTAAAATATTACGAGCAAGCTAATTGGTCAGCAGCAAACGAAATGACTAAGGAGCTAAATCTAGGAGGCAAAGTGCCCGATGCCTATCACGAAGCGCTTGGTTGGGTGAGCGAGCAAATGCAGTTAATAGTTAACGAAAAATAAATAACCTGAACTCTGGTTAAGATATTTACTAATATATTGAATCATAATGATATTTAAATTTTTTTCTCTAGCCAGAGATCTTCAGTGAAAACAAGGCGAACTTACGCGTCAATAGCTGGCCTATTGCAAGTAAATTCAACGTAGTTAGCGCTGAAAATAGCTGCTCGAGATAGATTTATTATCCAGA
>NZ_PNDU01000052.1:0-6744 GCF_005886635.1 Pseudoalteromonas sp. S558
CCAGTGCGGGGTAATAACCTTGAGATTAATTTGGAGCGGTACACGAGGCTCGAACTCGTGACCTCGACCTTGGCAAGGTCGCGCTCTACCAACTGAGCTAGTACCGCATTTTATTATCAGCTATTTGAATTAACACATGATGATTTATGTGAGCATTCAGGTAACCAATTAATTACCGTTTTGTTTATCTCGGGGGCTATGCCCTCTCAACACGGACGCATTCTACAGAGATTATTAAACGCGTCAATATAAAAAATGCTAGTTTTGAACTGTTTGCTTGTTTTTTATCTAAAATGCTGCGTTATTATACATTTAGAGCTAGTTTTTAGTCAATTCATCCCACGCTGCGCGTAAATATTGCAGCATAGAACTCAAAGTTAAAAAGGTGGCTATATACAATAACCCAAAACTTAAATAGTTCATCCACGTATCGTATTGCCAAATCAAACCGATAATGGCTAACATTTGCGCAGCTGTCTTTATTTTACCCATATTTGACACAGCTACGTTACCGCGTTTACCTTGCTCTGCCATCCATTCACGAAGTGCAGAAATAATTATTTCACGACTTATTATAATGAGGGCCGGTATTGTCATATACATTGATTGATATTGTTCAGATAATGCGACAAGTGCTGCACATACCATGACTTTATCAGCAACAGGATCTAAAAAAGCACCAAAAGGGGTTGATTGCTCAAGCTTTCTTGCTAAATAACCGTCGAGTATGTCGGTAATAGATGCAAGCCAAAAAATAAAGGCTGCAGCAAAAAAAGCCCAGCTATAAGGCAAATAAAATATCACCAAAAAAATGGGGATAAGAAAAAGTCTAAAGGTTGTGAGTGTGTTTGGAATATTCCACATAACTACTTGGATATGTCTTTTTTGCTATATTGCATGTAAGGCTAACCCTTATCGTGCAAATGGTTAAATATCTTCTCAGCCATGTCAGGGCTGATCCCAGGAACTTTCTTTAACTGTTCTATATTAGCAGCTTTTACCCCCTGCATGCCCCCTAAATATTTCAATAATGTTTGGCGGCGCTTAGAACCTACTCCATTTATTTCTTCTAATAGTGATTGTGTTCGTTGTTTCTGTCGTTTATTACGGTGCCCTGCAATGGCAAAGCGGTGAGACTCATCTCGTATATGCTGGATTAAATGCAGCGCAGGTGCATCCGAATCCATTGGAATAGTCTTACGGCCACCATCTATTAATAGTGTTTCAAGACCAGGCTTTCGACTAGTCCCCTTTGCTACACCAACTAATAAAGGCATTTTTGTATGCGACCAATTAGAAAAGTACTGCTCAGCACGCCCGAGTTGCCCCTTACCACCATCTATAAAAATAACGTCAGGAATTTTTTCTTCGTCTACTAGCTTGTTATAGCGTTTGTTAAGTGCAAACTCCATTGCTGCATAATCATCACCACCAGTAATACCCGTTACGTTATAGCGCCTGTACTCTTTTGTATTTGGTCCTTGCGAATCAAACACAACACAACTAGCAACAGTGTTCTCTCCCATAGTGTGACTTATATCAAAACATTCCATCCGTGTTATATCATCAAGGCGTAGCGTTGCTTTTAATTGTGCATAACGTTTATTAATAGAGTCTTGGGTACTTTGTTTAACCGCAATACTATTTAATGCATTTTTATTTGCGAGTTGTAAGTATTGCGCGCGTTCACCACGGGTAACTACTTTAAGGGTTACTTTGTGCTCACTTATTTGTGTGAGGGCTTCACCTAAAGCCCCGCTTTCTTCTATTTCAAACGGTAATATGATTTCTTTTGCAATACGCCCTGTCGCGCCAGGCGCTAAATAATACTGCCCTAAAAATGAAGTTAGTATTTCTTGCTTACTCGAATCTTTTGGCACTTTTGGGAAGTACGTTTTACTACCTAGTACTTTATGATCGCGGATCATTAATAAATGAATACCGTTTAAACCATTCAAATGAGCAAAGCCTACCACATCCATTTCAGCAAAATTACCCGAAATAGACTGCTGCTCCTGCATTTTACGAAGTAGCATTATTTGGTCGCGAACTTTTGCCGCCAGCTCAAAATTGAGTTGCTGGCTAGCTTCTTCCATTTTTTTTATTAAATCAGCAATAACTTCGTGAGATTTACCCGTTAAAAATTTACGTACGTAATCTACTTGCTCACTGTAATCATCATCCGTTACTTTGTTCACGCACGGCGCTGAGCAACGTTTAAGCTGGTATTGTAAGCATGGGCGACTTCTTGCGCGGTAATAAGCGTCTTCGCATTGACGAACAGGAAAGATTTTTTGCATTAACCGCAAGCTTTCAGATACTGCGCCTGCGCTTGGGAAAGGCCCAAAGTATTCGCCTTTAATTTTACGACTCCCCCGGTGAAAAGCTAAACGAGGGTGTTTATGGCTGGTCAGTAAAATATAAGGATACGACTTATCGTCGCGTAATAATATGTTGTAACGAGGCTGGTATTTTTTTATTAGATTATTTTCAAGTAGCAGCGCTTCGGTTTCAGTATTGGTAAGTGTGACGTCAATATCACAAATATTACTGACTAAAACACGCGTTTTACTGTCCGTGATATTACTTCTAAAGTAACTACTGACTCGTTTTTTTAGGTGTTTGGCTTTTCCAACATAAATAACTTGGCCACCACTATCAAGCATACGGTAGACACCAGGCTCACTTGATAGCGTTTTAAGGAAATGTGCATGATCAAATTCAGACATAGATTATGATTAGTACGACACGTCTATATCAATCATTTTATGACGAATAGCCAAATGGGTCAGTTCAACATCTCCACCCACATTTAGCTTTTCAAACATGCGATAGCGATAACTGTTTACTGTTTTAGAACTTAAGTTTAAACGCTCAGCTATATCTTGTGCCTTTTCACCTTTGGTGATCATAAGCATAATTTGTAGTTCGCGCTCAGATAAACTCTGAAAAGGGTTTTCGTCGGTACGACCTGTCACTTGCGCTAATGCAATTTGTTGTGCAATTTCTGGGGCTATATAACGTTGTCCAGCATGAACACAGCGAATAGCGCGGACCATTTCGTCAGAGCCTGCACCTTTGGTTAAAAAGCCATGTGCGCCAATTTGCATTACCTTGCTCGGAAATGGGTCTTCACAATTAACAGTAAGCACAATGATTTTTACATCAGGGCAATAGCGGCAAATCTTTTTAGTCGCTTCTAATCCGCCCATACCTGGCATGTTCATATCCATTAATACGATGTTTGGCGCATGCTGACGACAGAACTGCACAGCCTCTTCGCCGGTTTTAGCCTCGCCAATTACTTTAAACCCTCGCACATCATCAAGAATACGCTTGATTCCTGTTCGTACAAGTTCATGGTCATCAACTAAAAGTACATTAATCAATGGAACATCCTCATTTACCTAACAACACGCAATTTAATAAATTAATTTGCCATACAAACAGAGATAAAGCGAGACAATAACTAATATTATTGCCTCAACCTAATAGTTTAAGATGATTTTTTATCGCTAAAACGATCAACCCATAATGCAATGATACCATCACCTGTTACATTACACGCAGTACCAAAGCTATCTTGTGCTAAATAAAGTGCAATCATTAATGCAACTGCGCCTTCATTAAAGCCAAGCATGCTTGTTAATAGCCCAAGCGCCGACATAACCGCCCCACCTGGCGCACCAGGGGCTGCAATCATAACAACACCTAGCATCATAATAAATGGCATCATCTCCATTAATGAAGGTACTGCCATATTTGGCGATAAAAACATAACAGCCATTGCACAAGTTACTATTGTAATCGTTGATCCAGATAGATGAATAGTAGCGCAAAGCGGCACAGTAAAGTTAGCTACATCTTCTTTTACATTATTTGCTTTACTTGATTGCAGTGATACCGGAATTGTTGCCGCACTCGACATAGTCCCTAATGCCGTAAAGTAAGCAGGTAGCATATTTTTCACTAATTCGATTGGATTGCGTTTAAGCAAGATACCTGTCGCTATGTATAAAACGCTTAACCATAACCAATGCATAACAAGTGCTGCAATTAATACCACACCAAATGTTTGCAGCGTATCAACCACCGTCCCCGCTACTGTCATTTCCGCAAATACACCCGCGATATAAAATGGTAAAGCAGGAATAATTACCTTTGACAGAAGCCCATCAATAACATCACGTCCCTGATCGGACACTTTTTTAAGTGTGTCTAATTCTAGCTGACTCATACCTATACCAAATACAAAGGCAGTAACTAATGCGGTCATAACCCCCATAAGTGGTGGAATTTCTAAATCTATAAAGCTACCTATTTCTGTTGCGATTTCTGATTCGAATGTTATGCCACCACTTAAAAATGGGATAACAGCACTCACTAGTAAAAAAGCAAGCGTACCTGCAATAATTGTAGAGCTATAAGCAAACCCGACTGTTTTACCAAGTAAGTGCCCTGACCCTTTTGGTAGGCCTGCAATACCCGATGCAATAAAAAACAAAATAATAAGCGGAATAGTAAAAGAGATAATTTGACCTATCAGCTCTTTTACCGTAAATAAAAGTTCAACACCCGTAATTGGTACGTAGAGTCCGACCAGAATACCGGCAACAATACCGGCAATTAATTTTAAGATTAACTTCATTGTGATTGCTTTATTGAATTTAGATACGTGTTTTTATCATGTTTTACTTAGCTTGTGTCATAAAACTGTTCAACGGTGGTTCATTCGCACAAATAATCAACAACACATGAAGATTTTGCAGATAATATAGGGTAAATGAATAGATTTCATCCGCATTTCAAATGCTAATAAAATAAGCGCGACCTCTGCACATACCTTTAATAACTAAAGTGCCGGCTATTGTGGATTTTTATTTCACTTAGTTATAAGCTCAATAGATATATGTTATAGCCAAACTTTACTTTAGTTTTTTTTAACTCCCAGTAAAGTGTGTCTATATAGTTAGTAGCAAAGGCTGCTAATACGTTGATCAGATTGTATCCAAAGGAACATTATGTCTACTATTTTTGAAGATAACTCACTAAGCATCGGTAATACACCGCTGGTAAAACTTAACCGTGTTACAGGTGGGAATGTATACGCTAAAGTTGAATCTCGTAATCCTAGCTTTAGTATCAAATGCCGTATTGGTGCATCAATGATTTGGGAAGCTGAAAAATCAGGCCAGCTAACGAAAGATAAAGAACTTATCGAACCAACGTCTGGAAATACAGGCATTGCTTTAGCATTTGTTGCAGCAGCACGTGGTTACAAGTTAACGCTGACTATGCCAAATACCATGAGTTTAGAGCGTCGCAAGCTATTAAAAGCACTAGGTGCAAACCTAGTACTTACCGACGGTGCAAAAGGTATGAACGGCGCAATTGAAAAAGCAAAAGAAATTCAAGCAACCGCACCTAATAAATATATTTTATTACAGCAATTTGAAAATCCGGCAAATCCTAAGATTCACTTTGAAACAACGGGCCCTGAAATTTATGATGCCCTTGATGGTAAAGTAGACTTTTTTGTAGCGGGTGTGGGTACTGGCGGTACAATTACCGGTGTTAACCGTTACCTTAAAACAGAAAAAGGCCTAAACGTTAAATCTATTGCCGTTGAGCCAACTAATTCTCCCGTTATTAGCCAAACGCTTGCAGGAGAAGAAATTAAGCCTGGCCCTCATAAAATTCAAGGCATTGGTGCAGGCTTTATTCCTGGTAACCTAGATATGACACTAATTGATGGTGCAGAGCTTGTATCTAACGAAGATGCAATTGCAATGGCGCATCAGTTAATGAAAAAAGAAGGCATTTTAGTCGGTATTTCGTCAGGTGCTGCCGTTGTTGCAGCCAAACGCATTGCCGAAAAGCCAGAAAATGCGGATAAAAACATCGTCGTCATTTTACCAAGTGCTACTGAGCGTTACTTATCAAGCCCAATGTTTGATGAGGAATTTAGTGAACAAGAGCTCGTTCAATAAAACATTTTGTAAAAAAGGATGCTTTTGCATCCTTTTTTTATTATTTATTAAAAATATTCACAGCCAATCTTTCCCGTCCTCTTTACATCTTCACTATTTAATTACACACTTTAAAAACTGAATAAATAACTATAACGATGATGATGAAAAAAATAGTAACCCTGCTTAGCCTAATAATCTGTCTATTCACTTTGGGGTGTAATGACGATGTTAAAGTATCCAGTGACAGTCCTGGTGATTCAGCAGCCGCTTACTTTGATGCATTATATAATCAACAAGACTTACAAAAAGCCACTGCTTACGCAACGCCTAGGCTTACTCGTATAATGAAATCCTACGGTACTGCAAAACAGTTTGCGCGCAACTTAATAAACATGCAATACGATGAAGTGATTATTGAGGTTGATAGATCGAATACGAGCTTACGTGAACAATACGGTGATAAAGCTAAAATTAATATTGTTTTTACCGGTTATATTAATGGCAAAAAAGTTGATGAGATGCGCAGCGTAAATATGATACATACAAAAGGCAAATGGTATGTAGATAAAATACTTGCCGACCCTTACGCACGATAAACAAACTTAAGCAGAAATTTATAAGGCCTTTTGTATTTTAATTATTATTTAACCTGAGCTCTGGTTAAGAGATTTTCAGTGAAAACAAGGCGAATTTACGCGTCAATAGCTGGCCTATTGCAAGTAAATTCAACGCAGTTAGCGCTGAAAATAGCTGCTCGAGATAGATTTTTTTT
>NZ_PNDU01000518.1:0-4276 GCF_005886635.1 Pseudoalteromonas sp. S558
CAGCTTTTGACGCGTAAATAAGCCTTGTTATAACTGAAAAACTCTGGCTAGAGAAAATAAATTTAAATATCACCATTATTCAATACGTTAGAAAGCCTCTTAACCAGAGTTCAGGTTAATTAAACTCATATAGAAAGCCCTGAATGTTATTGTATTCAGGGCTTTTTTGACCGTTTTATATTACAGCTTACATTGCGGGTTTTTACCCTGTTTTTTAGCTGTACTTTGCTCGCTAAGTGCTTTACTCATTTGCGCTTGTAAGTTTTTAATACGGTTACTTGGTGCTGGGTGAGTTGATAAAAACTCAGGTGTTGCACCACTGCCTGCTTTTCCCATGTTTTGCCACAGTGTTACTGACTCCTGAGGGTTAAAACCTGCTTGTGCCATTAAATCTAAACCAATTTCATCAGCTTCTGATTCATGAGAGCGACTAAACGGTAAAACAACACCGTACTGCGCACCTAAGCCTAAACCTTGCATAATTTCATTACGGTATTGTATGTTACCCATTTCAAGTGCTGCACTACCAAGCTGCATACCGGTTTGTAAAATAGAACTTTGTGAGACCCGTTCATTTGAATGCTCAGCAATAACGTGACCTACTTCGTGTCCGAGCACGGTTGCTAATTGATCTTGATTCGTGGCTATTTTTAATAGGCCTGTGTGCACGCCAATGTAACCGCCAGGTAATGCAAACGCATTGGCTGACTCGTCTTCAAATACAACCACTTCCCAATTTTGAGATGCATATTCTTTAGGTAATACGGCGACTACTTTTTCAGCAATACAATTTACATAAGCATTTGTTTTTGAATCTTTATTGATTGGCTGATTTTTTTTCATATCAGCAAAACTCGCAGTGCCCATTTCGCTCATCTGTTGATCTGAGTAAAGTGCTATTTGTGTGCGCCCTGTCGGTGATGTTTTACAGCCAGCTAAAACCGCCGTGGCGAGTACGGCAAGTACTAATTTTTTCATTGTATGTTCTCAACTCATTATTTTTTATTACTTGTAGAATAGCAAACGCAGTGCCAGTTTTAAATATTTGCTTTGCGAGTGGCTGCATTAGGGTGCATTTGGCTTTTAATAAATCATGACCGTGTTGAATGTTCTTGCCCAAAAATAAGCAATAACAACACATGAATACTGACAATATACGATGAAATGATAAACTTAGCAGGCAAACTAAGTTTATCCAAATACAATGCCCTGTTACACTATAAGCCTTGTTTTAGTAATGATTGAGTTTATACATGGACGCCTCGGTCTCGTCTTTTAATACCCGTATTTTATTGCCTTTGTTAGCCAGTATTGTAGCAATTACCCCGCTGGCTATTGATATGTACTTACCAGCAATGTTGGTCATTGCAAACGATTTACAAACAAGCATGCCAAATGTGCAAATCTCTCTAAGTATCTATTTAGCAGGTTATTCATTAGGTATGCTCTTTTTTGGACCTATAGCCGATCAAATTGGTCGTCGTAAACTTGCTAAAATAGGTTTAACGTTATTTGGTGCAAGCTCACTTGCACTCGCATTTACCACCGAAATACACGCTTTTTGGATACTAAGAGCTGTACAAGCATTCACAGGTGCAGCCGCCACAGTGGTTGTGCCTGGCATTATTAGGCATATTTATCAAAAAAATACGGCTAAGGGCATGTCTTATGTGTCTATGATCATGATGATAGCGCCATTACTTGCGCCTTCAATCGGCTCATTAATTTTAGGGTTTTCTTTGTGGTCGACTATTTTTTTAGTGCTAGCTGCATATAGCTTTATTATTTTAGCCTTTGTACAAGTGTATTTAATCGATATTCCAATCCACACAAATGAAAAAAAAGGCTTAGCGCTTTTTTTCGATAGTTACAAAATAATATTAAGTAATAAAGAAGCTCGTGCAGATATTTTAAGCTCTATGTTTGTATCGTTCGGCTTTTTTTGCTTTTTAACTTCAGTGCCTTTTGTATACCTTGATTTATTTAAAGTCTCGGAGCAATTATTTGGAGTATTTTTTGCTTTTAACGTAATGGCGCTTATGTTTGGTAACTTTTTAAACACGCGTATAGTGCCGCGTATTGGCTCGCGTAAAATGCTCTATTACGGCCTAATATGTGGATTACTTTCAGGTGGTGCGTTGTTAACATTTAGCTTACTGCACATGCCGCTTTATTACATTGTGGCAAGCATTGCACCGCTAATGATGAGTTTAGGTATCACGGCAAGTAATGCCGACTCACTAATTTTAATGAAGTTTGAGAAAAATACAGGGACGGCTACAGCGGTTATTGGCACTCTGCGCTTTGGTAGTGGTGCCCTAGTTGGCCCACTACTGGCCATTATGCATGCAAAAAGTGCTGTGCCTTTTTCGAGCCTGATGTTCAGCGCAGTCGTTTTAACGGTTCTGGTGCAGTGGTTCCACTATTTAAAAGACAAAAAAAATGCCTCGTTATAAGGCATTTTTTAAACTTATTAAAGGACTAAATTAAGCATCAGCCGCTTTAGAAACCATAACCATCGCAGGGCGTAATAAACGACCATTTAATGTGTAACCTTTTTGCATAACAGCTAGCACTGTATTTGGTGTTACATCATTACTTGGCTGAATAGACATTGCTTGATGAAAATCTGGATTAAACTGCTCACCTTGTGGGTTTACAATTTCAACACCAAATTTAGATACAGCGTCATTAAAGCTCTTAACTGTCATATCAATACCTTCAAGCAACGGCTTTAACGTGTCGTTTTCTTTATCAGAAAATTCTATAGCACGTTCAAGGTTGTCAATTACAGGTAGTAATTCGTTAGCAAATTTTTCTAGTGCAAATTTATGCGCTTTTTCTACATCTTGTGCTGCACGACGACGAATATTATCTACGTCAGCGGCTGCACGAACAACACCATCTTTTTGATCAGCGATTGTTTGCTTAGCGGCTTCAAGCTCTGCATACAGCATTGCAATTTCAGCTTCAGGGCTTTGCTCTTGATCTGCATGTTGCTCAGCGGCTTCTACTGCTGCTTCTACATCAGCCTGCATTTTTGAAATTTCTTCGTTTAATTCTACTTCTTGTTCAGGGTTTTGTGTCTGCTCAGACATAAAATACGTGCTCCAATTCTTTACAATTGCGGTAATTATGGGGATTGAATAAAAAGATTCAAGAGTTAGATGTCTCAATTAATTTAAATTCTTGGATTATTTCCTCAATTTGCGCTGATTTCGGACAAATTACACAAAAACGACTTTGATACTCTTGATTTTGAAAGTACGGCACACTAATAGTAATTAATTCATCACACTCAGTAAACGGGAGCTTTTCGCTATTAAGTACCGATAAGCCGTTTTTAAAAGCCAGCTTATCTTCAACATAATTTAAAAATGAAACGCCAACATTTAAGCTTTGTTCGCAATCAATTTGCTTATAAAGGTAGTTTTCACCTACGACTATGCTGTTATCTGAACCTAGCTTTTGACTTAGCTGGCGTGTCCATTGATTAAGTGAATCATGACAATTACGGGGAGCCGTATTGGCCATAGCTTGCATACGATACAAGCCTTCCATTAAGGTTTGTTGGCTAAATACAGTGTTTAGCCATGTTGCAAATTGAAAACGAACAGAGTCTGATGAATCGTGAGGTTTATCAATACAAATATTGTGGCTCTGCCCTGCTCTGTCTATTAATAAAATTAGCCAATCGGTTGAATCAAAATCAAGCACTTCTACTCTAAATACTTGCTGCGAACTTGCTTGTGGTAAGCCAACACAACAACACACTTGATATTTTTGGCTTAACCCATGGGCAAGTTCAACAAGCTGGGCTTGCTCTGGTTGCCAATAATTAGCAATGTCGCCAAGGGTAAAAAACTCATCAAACCAATAGTCAAACCCTTCATTTGTAGGCACTCTGCCTGCGGATGTATGAGGCGAATATAGTAAGCCCACTTTTTCTAAACGAGCCATAGCGTTACGTACCGTAGCCGAACACACAGCCATGCCTTTAAGTTTGGCAATTTTTGTTGATGGCACGGGTAACCCCTCACCATTACAGTACATATTCATAACAGCTGAAAAAATTTGCTGATCTCGTGGATTTAGTTTCATGTTATCTACATCTTGTTGCATGATTGATATATCGGGGCGTTTACTGTTATTTCAAGTCCATAGCTTGCTGCAACCTAGTAACATAATTAGGGCCAGTGAGTAGAACGCGGAAGCTTTACTCAGTTTATACCGAGCCCACTAGGTTACGAATCTGGCGCCGCGATTAAATCGCCCC
>NZ_PNDU01000519.1:0-2456 GCF_005886635.1 Pseudoalteromonas sp. S558
ATCCCAAACATGCGCTGCCCTTTGGGTTCTTTCTAGGGACGATTAACTCTTTGTTGCTCGGTTTTTACTTAGCCCACTAGGTTACAAACCTCGCGCCGCGATTTAATCGCCCCTAGATTGAACAAATTTCAATCCACAAAGATCAACACGCCCTAAATGTTTCTCGAATATTTACTATTTCATCAGGTGAGATAGCAAGGTCGTTGATATCCTTTACTGCATGAGAACGTAACGTAAGCTTTCCTTGTGAATGCGCTTTAGCGTCCACAAGTGCTGTAGTTAATTCTGAAAACAAATCGCGTTCGCTCATTACGCCACACCTCTAAGAATTCTTTTAATTGCTTTTTCTGGTCCGCTGTTAAATCGGTTACTTCATTTTTACTGTAAATAGTGAGTAGATAAACTTTTCATGCATTAAAATATACGAAGATAGCGTACAAATTTAATCAAAAATTTTGGCTAAAGAACAAGAGGTGCTTTTTAATTTAACTTAAAATACTTTACTCTGAAATAAGCTTTAAGGGCGAAACATTATGGCGCAGTGGCTTTTGTATCGCTTTTCGTAATATGTAACTTAGCGTTATCAATAGAGCTTTGATTTACTAAGTAGCCAATAATTCCGCCATAAATATCAATCATGGCGTGAAGAATAATAACGATTAGCAGAGAGTCTGTAATAATATAAATACCACCGAAAACTAATCCATAAATACCGGTTCGAATAGCATTTAACCAACCTTGGTAAATATGACAAAGCCCAAATAAAAAGCTACTTAATATTAAGCTGGCAAATAAACCAATATAATCACTAAAAACAGAAAGTAAAAAACCACGAAACAAGAACTCTTCGCAGATCCCTGCGGACATGGACACGCCGAATGTAAACCAAGTTAATTCGCGACGAGATGCGGGCATCATCCAGCTATGAGTCTTCATTGCGTTACGTAGTTCTTCGTTATTTGGAGAGTTACTTTTAGTTTTATAGACTCCCAACACCAAGTAAACGAATAAACATATTACCAAACAAGCGCCAATCCAATTGGCCATACTAGAGCGCCAATAAAGGCCAATATCACTGATTCTGACTACTTGCATTAATACTAAAGCAAGCAGCGTAACTGTTGGGAACCATAAATAAACCATCGTTTCTTGATACATGCGCAATTTAGTTTTATGTCCAGCAATGACCGCTCGCTTTGTTTTGTCAGATTCCCAGAAACTGTATATTGGCATTGCCATAATTATTAATAATACAATCCATTCACCTATATGTAATGTCATCATCTTTCCTGTCGAACTTATTTTGGTTGGTGAGGCAAGATTAATTGCTAGACTTAATTAAATAAATATATTAAAAATAGATAATAATTAAACAAAAAGTTTACTATGTTTCATCCAAGAGATTTAACGACCTTTTGTAAGGTTGCTGAAATAGGCAACATGTCTAGGGTTGCAGAGGCCGAAGCCAAAACAGTTATGGCTATTAGCAAACAAATTGCTCGTTTAGAAACTCAACTGAACCAAGCTTTATTTGTTCGATCTAGACGAAAACTAATTCTTACTGAATTTGGTAGTGCTTTTAAACACAAAGCAGCCCAGCTTCTTCAACAACATCAAGAGTTGATATTGTGGAGCCACAATAGTGATAGCGTGATTAATGGAGAGCTACGGGTTATTTGCCAAGCGAACGATATAATTAAAGAAACCCTCGTTCCTTGGATGGCAGAATTTACAGCACTTTATCCCGAACTCAATATAACAATGGACGTTAAAGAATCCCTTATTAATATTAATGAAAGCGAGTTTGATGTTTTTTGGGCTGTTAGCTCCTATCTGGGAGAGCGATATCCAGGGTTAAAACGTAAACCTTTGTGGCGCTCTAAATATGGTGTTTTTGCATCCCCTGAATACATCCTACGCCACGGGGATCCTACAGATATTAAGGCATTGGAACATCATAGCGTAGTAGGTTATTTGTATAATCAACCCAGTAATGTTTTAGTGTTGCAAAGTGAAAATGGTGAGCCTATTTATGCAACACCGCACTGCCAAGTTAAAACAGTAAGCGGTATTGTCGAACTGGCGGAAGCTGGTTTAGGGTTAATTAATGCCCCTGTAGACTCAAGCCGAATTCAAAAATCACTCAATGAAGGTCGCCTAGTCCCAATACTTAAAGATCATTGGTGGGAAGACGCTCAAGTGTACGCCTATTATCACCCATCAAATCCGATTCAGAGCAAAGTGCGCGCATTTTTAGACTTCTTTTGTGATAAACGCGATTATTGGTAACCTAAAAACAGGTTGAACAATTTACCAGTTGATTAAACAAAACAATGAAATCAAGTTTTTAACTTTTCAATGAGCATTACATAACTCTAATAATCCTATGTTTAACTCATCATCAGTAAAAGTGTAGTGGTCAATAAAATTTGGCCACAGTTTTAGAATCTTTGTAT
>NZ_PNDU01000520.1:0-961 GCF_005886635.1 Pseudoalteromonas sp. S558
ATCCCAAACATGCGCTGCCCTTTGGGTTCTTTCTAGGGACGATTAACTCTTTGTTGCTCGGTTTTTACTTAGCCCACTAGGTTACAAACCTCGCGCCGCGATTTAATCGCCCCTAGATTGAACAAATTTCAATCCACAAAGATCAACACGCCCTAGAGCAAACACAAAGTGATGACAATAAAGTAACGATAGTTGTTGATAGCGGTGTTTATAAGCCAGGACACATTAAAGTGGCAGCCAACAAAGAGGTTGTACTTACCTTTGATAGAAAAGACAGCGCGCCGTGCGCCGAAACCGTGGTATTTCCACAGCTTGATATAATAAAACTCTGGTAATGGGTGATGGCAATACAGTTAAACTACCTGCACTTGAAGTCGGTGAGTATGAATTTCATTGCCAAATGAAAATGTACAAAGGCAAGTTAATAGTACAGTAGAAAAATAGTTGTTGAGCTAAACAAGTGGCTGGGTCGTATTAGTGCTTATTAAGAAAATTGGAGCTTTTGTATATTGTGAATAATTTAAACCCTAAAAAATTACTAAATAGTAAATGGACGGCAACTCCTGCCATCAATAAAGAAAAGCACTTTATTATAGTCGCTGTAGAGTACGATGAAGATGCCAACGTAATAGAGTGTATTACTGAGTCAGTATTTTCTAAAAACCAATACCCAATTAGCTGGCGAGATCTAAAAGATACTCAAAAGTGGTGCCAAGGCTGGAAGTAATTTAAATCGTTTTAGTAAATCTCGCTGATAAATACAGAACTAAAGTTAAGTAACCTGAACTCTGGTAATAAATCTATCTCAAGCAGCTATTTTCAGCGCTAACTGCGTTGAATTTACTCGCAAGAGGCCCGCTATTGACGCGTAAATTCGCCTTGTTTTCACTGAAAATCTCTGGCTAGAGAAAAATAAATTTAAATATCATTATGATTCAATATATTAGTAAATATCTTAACC
>NZ_PNDU01000521.1:0-430 GCF_005886635.1 Pseudoalteromonas sp. S558
GACGTCCGGATCTGTGTGGGGTCGGCCTAGCAATAGGTCGCTCTACCACGATAGGCTGTAGAATTACTCTTTTTAGGAACGTATTCTACTATTTTAAATTGATTACTTTTTAACCTTAAACCCATCCGTTCGCTGTGATCTAATAGATATTATTTACCCACAGTAAATCGTTATGGCACTTTCTTTGGGTGAGAAGTCAAGCCTGACTTATCCTGTCAAAATAAATTCATTCCTATCAATTTCGCTGAGCAAATTCTGCCTGGCACTTTTGAGTATGCCCTTTGTTATATTGTCGAAAATAAACTCGATTTATCGGGATTTGACGCGTGGTACAACAATGACAAAACGGGCGCGGCGGCGTACCCACCCTCGGTAATGCTAAAGATTATTTTACTGGGTAAGGCAGATGGTTTAATTTGTCGCCCGCGAT
>NZ_PNDU01000522.1:0-528 GCF_005886635.1 Pseudoalteromonas sp. S558
ATTTCGCTGAGCAAATTCTGCCTGGCACTTTTGAGTATGCCCTTTGTTATATTGTCGAAAATAAACTCGATTTATCGGGATTTGACGCGTGGTACAACAATGACAAAACGGGCGCGGCGGCGTACCCACCCTCGGTAATGCTAAAGATTATTTTACTGGGTTATGCACATGGTTTAATTAGTAGCCGCCGAATTGCAAAGGCTTGCGAGCATAATATTTTATTTATGAGTGTGTCGGGTGATATCCAGCCACATTACACATCTATAGCGGGTTTTGTGGCTAAAATGCATGAACAGATTGAGCCACTTTTTACGCAAGTGCTGATGATATGTGATGAAGAAGACTTGATAGGCCGTAACATGTTTGCCATTGATGGGTGCAAATTAAAGTCCAATGCGAGTAAGGAGTGGAGCGGCACATTCGATGAGTTAGGCCGTAAAAAAGCAAAACTAGAACGCGCAAGCAAACGTATTATTGAACGCCACCAATCACAAGATGGGCTGGGCGAAGAATTGATAACTCAGGATT
>NZ_PNDU01000523.1:0-309 GCF_005886635.1 Pseudoalteromonas sp. S558
TATTTTTCTTAATATTTGCATTCGTTTTACATAAATCATCCTTTTTACAGAAGAAACCAATATAGTATACTTATTCAAAATCAACACGTATTAATTGGAATATTCATTTAGATTCTCAATTATCGTTTAACTATTATTAAAAAATCAAAAATACTAAAGTAATAAACAAAGCACTCAGCTTGCACAATAATTTAATATTTAGAGAATCTATATGTATAAACCTACACAGTGAATTGACACATAAAAATCCTTTGAATATACCAAATTTTAGTTTATCCAAGTGGATAGACACCAGAAAGTGCCACTTGT
>NZ_PNDU01000524.1:0-2837 GCF_005886635.1 Pseudoalteromonas sp. S558
TTTACTTAGCCCACTAGGTTACAAACCTCGCGCCGCGATTAAATCGCCCCTAGATTGAATAAATTTCAATCCACAAAGGTCAACACGCCCTAACAAAATAACCTGTTAACCAGTATTGCGCATACCTGCTGCAATGCCCGTCATTGTTATCATTAATGCATTATCAATATCACCTTCGTTGTGCTTGTCGTTTGAACGCGCACGACGAAGCAGCTCAACCTGTAATAAATTAAGTGGATCGGTGTACGGGTTACGTAAACTAATTGACTCTTTGATCCAAGGCTGCTCAGCTAACAGACTTTTTTGCGGGCTCAGCGATTGCACTAAAGTAATGGCTTCTTTAAGCTCTTTACGAAGCGTGATACCCAGTGGTTTGTACATATCTTCCACCAACGCGTTATCGTAATGCTCACTCAACCAACAATCGGCTTTACTAAATACCATTTCTAACATTTCTAGGCGCGATCTGAAAAACGGCCACTGCAGGCTCATTTCGTTTAGAGTTTGTGCACCATACTTCTCAAGCGCTGCTTTTAAACCGGTTAACGCACCTAACCATGCAGGAAGCATTAAACGGTTTTGACTCCAAGCAAAAATCCACGGAATAGCACGTAAACTTTCAACGCCACCATTGGGATTACGTTTTGCAGGGCGAGAGCCAAGCGGAAGTTTAGACAGTTCAAGTTCTGGCGTTGCCATTCTAAAGTAAGGCACAAAGTTTTCGTCGTGGCGAACTACATTGCGGTAGTGTTCACACGACTGTTCACTAATGAGCTGCATTACTTCACGCCACTGTGGTTTTGGCTCCGGTGGTGGTAATAAGTTACTTTGCAGTACTGCGCCTGCGTAAATATTTAAGCTTTGCAGTGCAACATCGGGTAAACCAAATTTAAAGCGGATCATTTCACCTTGCTCGGTTACACGCAACCCCCCTTTTAATGAGCCTGGCGGTTGCGAATGAAGCGCTTGTGCAGCAGGTGCACCACCGCGCCCTACGGTACCACCACGGCCATGAAATAAAACCAGCTCAATCCCACGTGCATCAGCAAGTTGTACAAGTTTATCCATTGCTTCGTACTGCGCCCAACCTGCTGCCATCATGCCGGCATCTTTGGCCGAATCAGAGTAACCTATCATTACATTTTGCGTGTTTTTAATGTGCCCGCGATACCAAACATTATCAAGCAACGTGGTAATTACATCACTGCCTGCGTTTAAATCGTCGAGTGTTTCAAACAATGGCGCTACGGGTAAATCAAAGCTACAGCCACTTTCTTTTAACAATAGTTGTACCGCTAAAACATCTGATGCGGTGCGCGCCATCGAAATAATATACAGGCCAAATGTTGCCTCATCTTGCATGGCAATAACATCAAAGGTATCAAGCACTTCTTGTACATCAGCGCTGGGTTGCCAATGCTTTGGAATAAGCGGCCTACGCGAGTTAAGCTCGGTTAGTAAAAAGGCTTGTTTGTCTTGCTCTTGCCATTGGTTGTAATCGCCTAACCCTAAATAACGAGTCAGCTCTGAAAACACATCACTGTGGCGCGATGAATCTTGGCGTACATCAAGTTTAGCTAAACGCAGACCAAAACTGTTTATGCGGTATAGTAAATCAAGTAATAATCCATTAGCGACCACATTCATATTGCATTTTAACAATGAGCGATAACAAACTTCTACCGGTTGCCTAAGCTGGTTAATATCGGTGATGAGATCTTGTGAATCACTGCGCTTATTTTTAATTTTAGCGCCAAGATGCACAACGGTTTCAGCGACTTGATTTTTGAGTTTTTTCAGTACGGCTCTGTATGGTTCAAAATCTTGCCCCGCTAGTTCAATAAGCTCATCGCTGGCATCCGACATAGATAATTCAGCACTGAGCGTGTCTAGATCATGGTTGTATAAATCAAGCGCCATCCAACGACCATGATCAAGTACTTGAGTGGTCACCTGCGCAGTTACAAATGGATTGCCATCACGGTCTCCCCCCATCCATGAAGTAAATTCAATTGGACTATAATTAGCGGGTAATTCTAAGTTTAACTGCGCTTTAACATTTGCTGAAAACTCACGTAAAAAACGTGGAACCGCGTGCCAAAGACTATTTTCAATGACCGCATAACCCCATTTTGCTTCATCCACAGGAGTGGGTCGCGAGCGACGAATATCATCGGTATGCCATGCTTGACTGATAAGCTGTTCAATGCGATTTAAAATGTTACTGCGTTCTTGGGGTAAATTATCTTTTCGCTCAAGTGAAGCCAAACAATCACTCAATTCAACATGTTTGTTAATAATTGTGCGACGCGTCACTTCGGTAGGATGAGCGGTTAATACTAGATTTATGTGGAGTTTTGAGAGTGTTTCGGCCAAATGATTACTGTCTAGTTGGCCTTCTTGTGCCTTTGTCGCTAACGCTTTTAATGTTTGAGTGAGAGGATTAAGTTGGCCAAGGCCAACATCATTAAAGCGCGAAACAGTATGAAACTGCTCAGCAACATTAGCTAAATTTAAAAAATGATTAAATGAACGGGCAACTGGTAAAAGTTCTTCGTCACTCAGCGCGTGGAGTACTTTTATTAGCGCTTGACGGTCGTCTTCGTTACCACTGCGAGATGACTTTGATAAAGCACGAATTTCTTCTACTTTGTCTAAAATCGCTTGGCCTTGAGCATCTTTAATAGTTTGTCCAAGCAGTTGTCCAAGCAAATTTACATTGCCTCGCAAGGCGGTATATTGTTCACTCATTTCTCATTCTCCTTTGTCCTAGGGTCTGTTGACCTTTCAGGATTAAAATTTGTTCAATCTAGGGACTATTTAATCGCGGCGCGAGG
>NZ_PNDU01000525.1:0-468 GCF_005886635.1 Pseudoalteromonas sp. S558
ATAGATCCACTACGATATTCCGAACTCCATCATCACTAATTTGCTAATTTTAACTCTAAGCTAGAGTGATTCTTATATCCAACTTTTTTTGGTAGAAGAAGTTGGCTGGGATACCAGGATTTGAACCTGGGAATGCCAGGATCAAAACCTGGTGCCTTACCGCTTGGCGATATCCCAACTATAATATTTGATAATTTTAGTTCTTATCAAGAACATGGTGCGGAAGGAGAGACTTGAACTCTCACAACCTAAGTTACTGGAACCTAAATCCAGCGCGTCTACCAATTCCGCCACTCCCGCATTACTAGTCTGCTAATTTAAACTCTAAGCAAGAGTAATTCTTATATCCAACTTTCTTTGGTAGAAGAAGTTGGCTGGGATACCAGGATTTGAACCTGGGAATGCCAGGATCAAAACCTGGTGCCTTACCGCTTGGCGATATCCCAACTAAGAATATTTGATAATTTT
>NZ_PNDU01000526.1:0-399 GCF_005886635.1 Pseudoalteromonas sp. S558
AGTTTTAATCATTAGCAGTTTGTTACTTTGCTGATGTATCACAGTTGTGACCAAGTAACATGAGCTCTCTTAATGCCACTGAGAACTTAGCAAAATCGTGACTTTGCGATGTTTTAAACTCTGTCAACATTTGCTTCCAACGTTGAAGTAACAGATCTTGACGAGACATCCATTGTACAATTAGCCCATCTACATCACTGCATTCACCTTCAAAGCGGTTTAATAACACTGCTGACAAGGTGCGTTGCTGCCAATCTAACTCTTCACGATATGATGCACGCGCTAATGCCTGCCAATGGTTAGAAACCGGTTGATTAGTGATTTGATCTAAGAACCAATGTAGTCCCATTTGCGCACCTAATTTAAAGTAAGTGTGCGACACCATATCGATTTTACGAT
>NZ_PNDU01000053.1:0-37111 GCF_005886635.1 Pseudoalteromonas sp. S558
TATTTTCAGTGAAAACAAGGCGAATTTACGCGTCAATAGCGGGCCGATTGCAAGTAAATTCAACGCAGTTAGCGCTGAAAATAGCTGCTCGAGATAGATTTATTATCCAGAATTCAGGTTATTTAGTTGGCAGTACCGTACTCTCTACTGAACCAAAGCCAATACGTACATAGCCTTCTTTTTCACACCAACCACGCATAATAACGTTATCGCCATCTTCTAAAAAGCTACGTTGCTCACCATTACTAAGCGTGATTTTTTCTTTTCCACCACGAGATAGTTCAAGCAAAGAGCCCGCCTCTTCATGGGTAGGGCCTGATTGCGTACCTGAGCCCAGCATGTCACCAGGCATAAAGTTACAGCCATTTACCGTGTGGTGAGTAACCATTTGCGCTACAGTCCAGTACGAGTGCTTAAAGCTAGATGTTGATACACGGGTTGGCGTGTGACCCTCATTGCGCATTTTTTGCGTTTGGATTTTAACATCCATTTGTATATCAAAAGCACCTTGCTCACGGTTCGCTTTTGATTCTAAGTAATCCATAGGTTGCGGATCGTTCTCATCACGCGTCCAGCTTGTTCTATAAGGAGCTAAAGCCTCAGTTGTTACAATCCACGGAGAGACAGTAGATGCGAAGTTTTTAGCTAAAAATGGGCCAAGCGGTTGGTATTCCCATGCTTGTAAATCGCGCGCAGACCAATCGTTAAATACACAAAAACCAAACACATGGTTTTCAGCATTCTCAATAGCGATTGCATCGCCCAGTGCGTTACCTTTACCCAAATAAATACCAAGTTCTAACTCGTAATCAAGGCGCTTACATGGACCAAATGACGGTACTTCTGCATCAGGTGCTTTAGTTTGACCTTTAGGGCGGTGAAATGTTTGACCCGATACATCAATAGACGAAGAACGTCCGTGATAACCAATAGGTACCCATTTGTAATTTGGCAGTAATGGGTTATCTGGGCGAAATAAGCTGCCCACAGCGGTTGCGTGGTAGATTGACGTGTAAAAATCGGTGTAATCTCCGATACGACAAGGGAGTGAAAACTCAATATCAGCTTGTGAGACAAGCGCATCGCTCAGCGTTTGTTGATGCTCAGAGCCTACTCGTAGTGCTTTTGAAAGCGCTAAACGCAGTGCTGACCAGTATTGTTGACCCAAACCCATAAACGTATTTAGGGTGGCTTCACTTGCTGCATCAGCGGCTGTTTTAGCATCACCTGTTAAAACGTTTAATGTGCTCAGTTTTGCTAAATCAATTACTTGGTCGCCAATAGCAACACCACCACGAAAGGCTTCATCAGCGCCTTTACGACGAAACTCTGCAAACGGTAAGTTTTGAATAGGGAAGTCGCAGTTATCAACATTAGCTGATTCTACCCAGCTGATTAAATTAATATCGTGGGTTTCGTTAATTAAGCTCATTACATTTCCTTTGGATTTTACGGTATAGCGATAAAGTACAGTTTATTTAATCATACTTGTACTCAGCGCAATACTTTTTAAATATTAAGACGACAAAAAGCAGCGAAATTCGCTGCTTTTAATTTACTCAAATGTTTTATAAAACGCCGCGACGCTCTTGGTCGCGTTCGATTGATTCAAATAATGCTTGGAAGTTACCTTCACCAAAACCACCATCATCAACGCGTTGGATCATTTCTATAAAGATTGGGCCAAATAAGTTTTTAGAGAAAATTTGTAATAAGTAACAATTTTCACTTTGGCTATCAACGAGTATTTGATGCTGACGAATCTTTTCTTTATCTTCAGCAACCCAAGGTACACGGTCAAAAATAGTATCGTAGTACTCTGGGATAATATCCAAAGTAGCAATTGTTGATTTATCCAGCTTATCAAGAGAGCTTACTAAGTCATCGGTTAAAAACGCTAAATGTTGAACGCCTGGGCCATTGTACTGACCAAGGTATTCGTCAATTTGGTTGTTATTATCACCTTTGCCTTCATTTATCGGAATAGAGAAGGTGCCACAAGGAGATTTAAGTGCATATGAAATGAGTGCTGTTTTTTGACCTTTAATGTCAAAGTAGCGCACTTCGGTAAAACCAAATACGTCTTTATAAAAGTTAGCCCATTTTTCCATGGTGCCTTTATAAACATTATTCGTTAAATGATCGATTCGGATAAAGCCTTTATCTTCAACAACATTTTGCGTTTCAAGGTCTTCAAAATCACTTTCGTAAATAGTACCTTTGTCGCCAAATTGTTCAATAAAGTAAATTAGGCTGTCGCCAATACCATAGATTGCAGGGTATGGCAGGTTTTTATGGGTTGAATCAGTTGCGGGTTTTGCACCACGCTCTACTGCTGTATCAAATGCTTTTTGTGCATTTTCAACACGCCAGCCCATAGAACAAATAGCAGGTCCGTGACTTTTAGCAAATTCAGCAGAAAAACCTTCACGCTCGTTATTTAATAAAAAATGAATATCGTTTTGGTTGTAATAAACAATGTCTTTACCTTTGAATTTTTTAAGCTTAGAGAAGCCAAAATCAGTAAATACTTTATCCATATAATCAGCATCAGGTGTGGCGTATTCAGTAAATTCGATACCCACTAAGCCTAAATAATTATTTACTTCACTCATTATCATTACTCCCGCAATTAAGCACTGCGATTATGTGTTGTTGTCATATTGCAGTAGATAATCAACCAGAATTTTGCTTAGGGGAAGAGGGCGGCACTATTTAATATGCGGTCGATGTGTAAATTTTATAGGACGGTTATTACTAAGTAATGTGTTTGCAATACAGTTAAATGAATTGAGGTACTGTGGCAATAATTTATATTGCAATAAAAAGACCTCAACGTATTGTTTTTAAATAATATAAATTGCTATTGTGCTGCGTAAAAGCCCCTTTTTTAGTGAGTGATTAAAAGTTTACTTGTACTTAATTGTTTACAGTTAGAGACGCGTTACCAAAGAACTTGTTACGTTGCTCTAACCAAAGGTTAGGTTTTATAACAGGTGCGGTTTGATAATGGCGTTCAATTGCTTGATTCAGAACACGTGTTGATTGCTCAAAGGTTAGTTTTTGCTGTGCGGTGCCCATACTTTTTATTTCATCGCGGGTCATAGCATGGCCAGCATAAAGCAGCGCATTTAAATAACCAGGTACTGTTTCAAAATTGTTATCGGTAAATAAAAGCACTGATTTATTGAGTGCCCAACGGCGATTAATTTCGCCATCTTCTTTTACGCCTACGAGTTCACTGTCAATATATACTTCAAATACGCCATTTGTAGGTGCTGCGTAGAAAACAAATGCAACGCGGTGCCATGTATCTGGTTGAGTATTGCCAAAGTAGCCACTGTCGCTTGTTGACTTTCCGTAGCCGCCACTTGGGTCGATAAAGATATCTGCATCGTCCTCAAGGTAATTACTGGTTTCTGCTTGTATTACCGCGCGGTAAATATCGCTGCCTTCTGAAGGCCAATACAAGTCCATTACAAGTGTATAATCAGAGACCATTCCTTCATTTGCAAAATCACCGTTTGCAGCTGTATTGAGGTCAATCAATAACCCTTCAGTAGGAGAGTGCCTTGAAAAAGCCATTACACCAGAGGGGCCATCTCTCAAATCTGATATGTTTAGCTCGGTTGTGGTTTTATATTGAGTCTCTTCAGGGCCCCAATCTGTTGTTTGTGGGTCGAAATAACTTAGTACCGAAGGACCGAAGTCTGGCGTTAGCGGGCTTGCGTCATTATTAAAATTCCATACCGTAATATCTGTTTTATTATCACATGAAAATAGTTGATTGTTTGTATCAAGGTATAAACATTGGCTGGTTCTAAAGCGTGCATACTGATCGAGCAACCACCACGCTTCAGCAATTGGCTCTACATTTGAGAAAGTCACACCGTTAAAAAATAAATCAGCATTTAAAGCCGCACCTTTAAATAAAGCTACGTCGTAATTTTCTGTCGCTTTTATATCTTCGGGCTTTAGTAAAAACCAGTTAGGTTGACTGGCAAACATAGCGGTTAAATCACTGCCTGATACGGTGACTTTATAAATAGAATTAAATCCAGGTGTATTTGATGGCTGCCTCTCTACGTAAAAGGCTTTGTGGAAATCTTCTTGCGTGAGGGTACCCGGTGTCCAACGCTTTTGTACAAGTTCAGGGTTCAAAAGTGCTGCGCTAATTGAGCTCGAATGCAGTGTGGCTAAGGCGGTTATTTCAGCTAATTGCAAGGGACTAGGGTAATTTTCTGAAATAGCGATTTCTGTTTGTGCATCAGGAGCGTAGCGACCCATAATCGCATTAATTGCTTGTTGAGTTGTTTCATCGAGCTCGCTGATACTCTCGGTTTCAACTGTTTTATAATCAACAATAGGCGCAGACTTATCAGCTAAGTTAAACTTAAGTGTTAAATCGGTAATACCTTTAGCATAAAAATCGGGCTGAACAATAATAGCGCCGTTATCTAACGTCTCGTAGCTTTCACCGCCGTGGGTATGACCGCCAAGCACTAAATCGATACCCGATACATTGGTTGCCATTTCGGTATCAAGGCCTACACCTAAATGACTGAGCATGACAATATAATCTACGTCGCCGCGATATTGGCTTACAATACTTTGTGCAATCTGCTGCCACTGCCAACTCATTTTAAATTGTTTTATAAAATCAGGGATTGGTTCATCTTGAATTGGTTCATCAAGCTCATTCCATGGCACAGAAGTCATCCCAAATACGCCAAGTGTAATACAACCTGCTTGTACTTTTGCAAACCCCACAGCTGCAAAATCTTGGAGCTGCTGACCTTCATAACGCGTATTACTTGCCAGTACAATGGCATTCTCGTCTTGTGAATAGCTTAATAATTTTTCTGGGCCCCATGCGTAATCATGATTTCCAACAACGCGGACATCAAATTGCATCGCTTTAATTGCTTCTTCGGTTGCGATGCCTTGCGATAGCTGTTCAGCAACAGTGCCTTTTTCATAGTCATCACCACCGTTTGTAAATAAAGTATGAGGTGTTTGACTTGCTGCCTGATTGTAATAGGCTTTTATTCGGCTGAAGTATTGTTCTTGATAGCCAAAACGAGCATGTAAATCTGCAACGTGGACAAACCTTACTGACTGCTCTGTTGCGTTAGCGTCGCAAGTTGGGCCGATATTTGCGAAAGCTTCATTGCGCTGCATTTGTATTGCATAGGTACCAAGTTGATCCACTTGTGCGCTGACTAAACCTTCAGTAACGACTGAATTATTTATATTGACCCATGTGTCGCCAGTTAATCGTGCAATAAATAATTGGCCACCCAGCGCGTATGCTTGAGGTATTTTGATACCAATAGTCGCTGAACTTGTAAATGTGAGTGTGTTTGGTGTCAGGGAATGAATATCTGAGATGATATTTTGGGCTGTTGTTGTTTCATCAGCTACAATGTTTGTGTAAGTAATATCAGTATTATTAGCAACTGCGTTAGCGGGAATCGTAACCGTAAAGTTTTCGTCATCGAGCGTGGCTGATAAACCGGAGGAGACAGTAACATTAAGTTGGCTAGGCTTTGGCGGATCGTTTGGGTTTGGAGTAACAGCGTCACCAGAACCACCGCAAGCGCTTAAAAGTAGAACTAAAAAGGCCAAGCATTTTGCACGAAAAAAAGTAGACGTTTGCATGGTTTGCTGTTCCTAATGCCAGTGTAATGTTTATCTAAACATTGTATCAGCTAACAGAAAACCTATAAAGTGATAAGAGAACCTCCCCTGTAAAAGTACAGAGGAGGTTAATTGTTACTGTTTGTTAGCCGTAACTTCTAGTTCTTCAGCTAAAATATGTTCATGTGTATGAGGTTCGTGTTGACCCTCTGCACCATGCATCCATTTAACTAATTTATCACTTAGTAAATACATAATCACAGCCGATATAACGGCTGTAGCACCTAGGCCAATAAAGATACCAAGTGCATTGTCTAGCGCTTCTTCACCTTCACCTAAGTATGAACCTACAAAGCCAGCAATTTTGTTTGCTACAGCAGTACATAAGAACCAAATACCCATAAGCATCGATGCTAAGCGTAATGGTGCTAGTTTACTTACCATTGATAAACCAATTGGAGACAAGCATAGCTCACCTAACGTATGGAATAAGTAAAAAAGAACTAACCACATCATGCTAATTTGAAGCGTGTCACCTTGACCTTGAGTCATAAGCGCAAGGATCATAGTTAAAAAGCCTAGCGCTAAAAAGATTAGGGCAATAGCAAATTTAACCGGTGAATTAGGCTCTTTTTTATCAAGTTTTAGCCAGATAATTGCAACCAATGGCGCAAAAACAATGATAAAAATTGAATTTAGAGATTGAAACCATGATGCCGGAATTTCAAAATTAAATAGCATACGATCAGTATAGTCATTCGCAAAAAGGTTCATTAAGCCACCAGCCTGTTCAAAACCCATCCAGAAAATGATACTAAATACACTCATAGTAAAAATAACTTTAATACGGTCGGTTTCAACTTTAGTAAGCGGAACTTTAGTATTTGAAGTTGATTGCTCTCGAGCAAGCTTTGCTGCAGGTACAACCCCAATATCACCTAGGTATTTTTTACTTAGTGCGACTTGCATAGCAACAGAGACCAACATACCAATACCTGCTGCGATAAAGCCAAACTGCCATCCCATAGATGCGGCTACAAAACCAGCAACCAAAGGACCAAATGCACCACCTAGGTTAATACCCATGTAGAATATAGTGAATGCACCATCACGGCGTTGATCGCCTTCGTTGTATAAGTCGCCAACCATTGTTGAGATATTTGGTTTAAATAAACCATTACCCAAACACAGTAGTGCTAAGCCAATATAAAATATGTTTTCTTCTTGGCCTGCTAAATAACTATGTGGAATACCCATAGTAAAATGACCGGCGGCCATTAACAAACCACCAATGATAATGGCTTTTCGTTGGCCTAACACGTTATCAGCTAACCAGCCACCAAATAACGGTGTAATGTACACAGCCATGGTAAACGTACCATAAAGGCTTAATGCGTCTGCATTACTCCAACCAAAACCGCCTTCTTGAGTAATGGCTACAAGATAAAGAACCAAAATAGCACGCATGCCATAGTAGCCAAAGCGTTCCCACATTTCTGTACCGAACAACAGGAATAATCCCTTAGGATGACCTAAGAAATCACCTGATTTAGGTAATGAACTCATATTTACTTCCTAACTTTAAGAATTGTTGTAATGGCCTTATAATTTTTTGCTTTAGCTATTTTAGTATTTAGACTTACTAGAATGCTCGACCATCAGTATATTATTTGCAGCTAAGGTAATGGTTTGCTGAACGGTAATACCGCTATAAGGTAAGAGTCACACCCTTATCCTAGCTACAATTGCGCATTAGTATACATAGACCTTTGTGCTAGGGGAAGCATTGCGCGGGTGGTTCGTATAAACTGTATACAATTGTTTTAAAAGTTGGCGTAAGGGGTTATTGGTGTGCCAGGAAATTCAAGTGTTCCATAGACAGGGTTAAAGTAATATCGTATGTAGAGTTGGCCAAAGTTAGGCTCGTAAAAATCTGAACGATCTATCGCTACATAACCGCCAAAAAACCAGTGTGGTGTTATTCTATATTCAAAGCTTCCTTCAAGGTTGTACGACACACCAGAACTTGTATCCCCCTCAAACGCAGGGTTTACGCCTGTCTCAAGTTGACGAACAAACGCCTCTTCTTGCAAGTTTGGATCGTTAGGGAAAAAGTCAATTGCCTGAGTTTTTGTTTGTGAATACGATACGCCAGTTTTTAAACGGTATACAAAATCATTTCCCCAACGTGCGTCATAACTAAATGGTACAGACACGCCTAAGTAGTTTTGCGGACTGTAGTAGCCGCCATGGCCCCATGTTTCTTCACTTAAATTATATTTGTATGCCCAATGTAATAAGCTAGCACCCACCGTAAATTCACGTTTTTGATTACTAATAACACGGTAGTAAGTACCTGCCATAGCACGATAGCGCTGATTATCTTTTACATTTTTACCTTTATACAAAGTGAAGTCGGCACTTGACCAAAAGCCCCAATCACCACCTAAATCATGTGAAATATTTGCAGTAAGGCCTGTAGAGCGTACGCCACCCCAAGCTTCTTTTGTATTTGCATCCTCAAGACCCGCATAAGAAAGCACTGAACTTGTTACTGGACGTTTCTCTAGTTCAAGGCTGTAGCCAAAGTCGCCTAAATCGTCTGCATAGTTAACGCCCCATACTATATCTTCAATTAAAAAGCCCAGTGGGGTAGTACCTATATCTAAACGCCAATTTTTATTTTGCCAGCCTAGCCCGATATCTACACCACTTTCTTTTGGGCTTATTTCTTCAATAGCACACGTAAAAATACATAAAGCACCTTGTCCATAACGGCTGCCCGCAAATTGCTCATCAAAACGTGTTGTTTGCGCACTAATTGTTGTGGGGTCTATTTTTACAAATCCTTGGCCTTGCCAAAGTGGAAAATAAGCTTCAATCGGCACTAAACCAGCGCCAAGTGTTGCTTCGCTTTGTGTACTTATTTGGCCGCTAAAATTAACACCCATAGCAATATAAGCTTGATCTTTGTTTTGCTCATCAATTAATTCGCGCTTAGCGCCATTTACATACCAATCATCGGCTTCATCGATTTGTGAGAGCGAGGTATAAAGTTCTTTTTCGCTTAATGTGCGATTAGGAGACAGGGTTTGTGCATACCAAATTTGAGCTTGCGCTGTTTCATTAAAATTATTGGCTACTTGAGCTCCTAAATAACGTAACTCTGGATCGTTCGGCGATTTTTCAATGAGTTTCTTTGCTAGATAGAGTGCATCTCCTGAGTAATTAAAGTCATTAAGAGAGCCCATAATTTGGCGCTGCAAATAACTTTCTTGCGATGTAGTTTGCGTTATGGCTTGCTGCGTTACCTCTTTGGCCCGAAAGTCGTCACCTAGTTCTCTATACGCTTTTGCGATAGACATTAACGCTTGGGGTTCAATGGCTTGATTATTTTTCACCTTTTGCTGATAAATAATCAGCGCGGCTTCACGTTGTTCAAGTGATAAGTTTGCATTAATTAATGCTGTCGTGATCACAGGGTTGTTTTTATACTTTTGGTCAAGTTGATTTAACTTAGCAATTAAATCACTGCCATTGTTGAACTGATTAATATAATTACTTTGTAATTGCAGATACTGATTAACCTCGCTTTCAGATGCATTTTCAGGCAGTTTATAACGTGTAAACCATTGCTTTATATTTAGCTCATTTTTTTGCTCTAATAGCCATTCACCATAAAGTAAATGCCAATAGGGAGAAATCGTTGGCTGAGCAATTAATGCATCATTAATAAGCTTCAGAGCATGTATTTTTTCATCTATTCTATACCAATTGCGAGATAATTCAGCTTGCATTACGGGGGTTAAATTTTGTGCTTCTAGTGCACTTAAATGATAGATAGCCGTGGCTTTATTTTTAGCATCAAGGTAGCGTTCACTTTGAGCAAGCGACTCGTTAAGCTGAAGCTGTTGCTCAAGTGCAATAATATCTGCACTCTTGGCGCTAAAAGGAACATATTGTAAAGACGCAATAGCACCTTGATAGTCATCAATAGCGCGCAGAAAAAGTGCGTGACTGTAACGAAGTTGAGGGTTTAACGGAAATTGCCACAGTACATTATTAAATAGTGTTCGCGCTTCCTTTGTTAAGCCTTTTTGCTGGTATATAAAGGCTAAGTCGTAATATAGCCATGGTTGATCTGGTGCTAAGCTTATTGCGTTCTCTAGCGTTTTTTCGGCTAGTTCCAAGTTTCCCAGTTGTACAAATTTACTCGCTTTGTTACGAAGTTGGCTACTTAGATACTGTGAGTAAGGTTGTTTAATTAGCTCTTTTTGAGTATATGTTAAGCTGTTGTAAAAAGAGCTTAATGCGAGTTCATTTTGTTCAAGTTCAGCTATTTCAAGTAAGCCCGATAAAGCGCCGATATTGAGTGGATCATTTTTTAAAACAATTTTATATGTAAGTGCTGCTTGAGAGTATTGCCCTTGCGCAAATTGTAATAAACCGCTGTTATATAAAACAGCGTTAGGGTCTTGCTCTAATGTATTAGCTAAATCTAATTTAAGCTTTGCGACTTTGAATTCGCTGTTATTAATTGCATCTTTGGCTTGGCGTATATAAAGCCAAAACTGGGCTGTTTTAGCTAAGTCCTTTAACGTTTCCCTTTGTGCAAAGTCTGCCGTATATTTTTGTGCTTGCGTAAAATACTTGTATGATTTTTTATTATCACCTAAACGCAAATAAAGTATGCCTAGGCTTCGCATTATTGCACCGTCTTGCGGGCGACCATTTACAGCCTTTAAAAGTAGAGGTTCAGCGGCTTTTAAATTATTTTTTTCAAGTAACTTATCACCTTTAACCCACAATTGATAAGCAGGGTCGGCAAGTAAAGTTTGGCGTGCTTTTAGGCTTTTTTTAAAATCTTGATATTGCAACTCACCTTTACTGCTAAATGGGTAAAGCGTGAAGTAATATTGGAACTGTCGATCGGTAGCGCTATTAATTGGCATGTTTGCTAGTGAACCGAGCCAAATCTCCTCTACTTCATTACTAAAACTTGAGGTTGAGCCGTACTTGCCCAAAATACTAATTGCTTTTTTATCACTCGAATCGCGTCTCAGTAAATGCCTTGCGTAGGCTATTTCGACTTGGCCTATATTAGAATAGCTTCTTAATAGTTTATTATATCCGCGCGTAACGTTTTGCCATTGGGAAGAGTCTTGTGCATACCAGCTTAAATGTTCTAGTTCATAATTGAGTGTGGGATAAACGTTATTAAATATCTTATTATAAATTTGCCGAGCTTGTTCATATCTGCCAGCGCGTGCTAGTAATTTAGCATCTTGAATAGCAGACTTATCTTTACCCTGAATTCGAGACATAACCCGTAGCTTTTCAATACAGGGAGCCTGCTTTATTAGGCCGTTATCTATTTTACTTAATAACAGGTTTGCTTTGTCGGATGCGCCATTGGCAAAATCATAATGAACTAGAGCGCACTGCGTTTCTATACGAGTAGGTGCGATGGCTACGAGTTTTTGTAAGCTGCTTTCAATCAGCTTTTTATTTTGCTGCGCTTCACCAATACTTATTTGACTTAGTAACCAATCAACAGATTGTGTATCTATATCATTGACTGTTTTGGCACTTACCCCAAAGCTAAGTGCCAAAGTGAAAACGAGGACAAACCTTAAGGGCATTCAATGCTCCACATTGGTTGTAGCGTCCCGTCTGCTGTAATTGAAAAACGTTTATTTAACGTACTTGTGCCAAATAAATTAAGTACACTGTCGTAATAACGTGTTTGGGTGAATGACTTATCGACCATTAATTTTTGTTTAATTGCCATAATTAATGATTCATTGCCTTGATCTGCCAATAGAGGTAGTAGCGCTGAGTTGAAGCCCAAAGGACCTGTTTTTTCGGATTTACCTGATTTAGCAAATGTATTTAAAGGTACATACCCACGCTCATTAATCGTTTTTATAAATGGATTAAATTGCGCTAGTAGCTCTTTTTTATACGGTGCATCATTTGCCATCATGCTAGCCCATAAATATACTCTAATAGCATTATAGCTGCCTATATCACTGGTTTTTCTATCATAGTAAAAACCGTTATTAGCATCGTACATAACCCAATCAGGGCTGACACCTTCAGTAGCTGTGTCTAAAATAAGCTTTGCGGAGCCTTCGTGTAACTGATGCCAAGGTGAGTGTGGGTAGAGCTTTTTAAATTGCTGATATATAAACAACGGTGAATAGCTGGGGTTAAGTTTAACGCGTGCGTTTTCAAACTCAAAGCCAGCGGGGGCTGGTAGCAAGGACAAACCTAGGCCAGAAATATAAGCCGTTTCTTCTCGCATTATGCGCTGTGCAAGTACGGCTGCTAAAATGCTGTAGCGACGATCGCTCCAAAGCTGGGCAGCTTGAGACAAGCTGTAGGCAATCCATAAATCAGAATCTGATGCCGGGTTTGAGTCTAATATTCCCCCCACATTTTGTTTATTAACCCCCCATTGCCATGCAGGTAAACGGGTACTTAAATCACCCTCAGATAAGTGCTCTTGCGTCCAATTTAATACTAAGTCAAACATTGCTTTGTCGTTTGCGACTACAGCAAAAAATAATGCATAAGATTGGCCTTCAGAGGTTGTAATGTTTTGCTCGCTGCCTAAGTCAATAACACGGCCATCTTGGCTTATAAAGTTATTTTTAAAGACTTGCCATTGGTGCCAAGGTTGGCACTGCTCTACTTGCGCTTTTGCGTTAAAAGTAAATAGTGCAATCACAGCAAAAAATATATTAATGATTGATTTCATTACTTATCTCCTTCCGCTAAGCGTTTGTAAGTGAGTGCTTGGAGTAATCGCCACAGAATAAATGAGATGAGTAGCAGTATTAAAACAGACAGCAGTGCCAGCACAAATGGGTGATCTGATAAATGGAACCAAATTAAAGTATGTACAGGAATATGACCAACAAAGTACTGCTCATCCGTTTTGATTGTTTTAATACCTTGGGAGTTTATAACGGCGGCACTGCCTTTAATTTGAGCAAGTTGAGCTGAGTTCATTAATGCATTATTGAGCAATGTATATGCATTTTGAGATGTTGCACTTAATGATACAATAGAGCGCTCAGAATCAAGCGGTGATTGAAAACCTGTAATAACGGCTATGTCACCACTACTTTTAATACTAACGTGTACTTTTTGTGTTGTTTGCTCATCATACGCGCCATTGTATAAAGCTTGTTTTATAGCGCGTTGATTGTTGCTGAGTAAAACATTTGTGTGTGAACCTTCATCTAAGTTGTTAGCAAGGCTATTGGGTTTTGCGATAACTAACACATCTTTGCCGTTTAGGTTAGCGTCTTCGTTTAAATGGGCAACACTTATTCTATGTGCCGGATAACCAGTTATTGCCCCAAAGTGGCCTGTTAAATTAAATAAAACAGACAGTGCTTTAGCTGATGGGGTTTCATCTATTAACACTAACGTTTGCTGTAAGTCAGCATATTTTGTAAATGGAAATCCGCTATTAGCAAATACATTTAAATCGGGTAAAGCCATATAGTGATCAAACCCACTGACATCAATATGCGAATTTCCATCAATCACCCCATATTCTCCGCCAGCAGGAGCAACACTGCATTCGCCTTTTTTAAGTACAGCGAATCTAAAATCAAAATTTAGCTCATTGCGGTTGGCTAAATTAATACCATTTAGAGAAAATCCCTCAGTACTTTGAGTCGTATCAGTATTAGCTATTAATGGCAGTAATGTTTGTGTGGTTTTTAGCAGGGTGTCTTTTTTATCTAATAAAAAACCGCTAATAAATTCTTGGTTAATTAGCATATTTAAACGTGAATCTAAGGTTTCGCTTTCTGGCGTATTACGGTATTGCAGAGTAATAGGGATGCCTTTTTCGCGCCATGTGAACAAATCAGGTGCAAAGCGAATATTTAGCTTTACAGGGCCATTATTAAGACCTTGAGTTTGTAATTGCGTTGGGTAATCAATGAGCTCATCAAAATGAACAGGGCGATCACTTCTGAGCCAACGAGGAGCGTCGTAAGCCTTTCGAAGGGGGAGTTGGTTAATCGCTTCAATGCTTGCTGTTCTGCCTGTCATAATTTTATGACCAAATACCAGCCCTGTTACCGCTGTTTTTAAATCTTTTTCGTCGCGGCCAATAATTAGCAGCATTTTATTATATCTGTGAATAGGACTTGAGATTAGCTCAACTGTTGGCTTTTCAACATCTGGATAATCCTTTAAAAAATCAGGTTTTGAGTCATTAGTAATAAATACCACGCTATGTTGCTTAGGTGCTTTGTTTATCATTACGGGAAAATTAGCCCCACGCCAATCAGCTTGAGCTCCAAACCAACTCGATAATGTGGCGGCTGCTTCTATAGCTTGTGTGTTTGGTATTTTTGAAAATACAAAAGGGAGGTTAAGTTTGTTGTAGTCTTTAGCGTCAAAAAATGGTTCGGGTAGGTATTCTAGGCGACTGTCGATTGCTAATTGCTTTTGCTCAAGTGTGATGTTGCTCGACTTATTTATTTCTGTCCAAATAGAGCGGCTAAAATAGTCTTGGCACTTTAAATCGTAGTAACCAACCAATTCAAAGCGGATTTGATTGTAATCCTGAATGTATTTAGCATTTAGTTCTAGATTGTGACTAACCGTATTTTTCACCACACTTAATTTTTCATTAATGGGCAACACCGTAACTAAATTATCATTAAAATATACTTTCAGATGTGACACATTTGCGATTAACGACGGTGAGTTAGTGTATGAGAAGTTAAGTTTTAAGTTTGTACTTAATTTATCAATTCGGTTGGTAAAATCGACACGAGAGTTGTTATTTACTCCGTCAAGCTTATACCCTGTGAAACCCAGCGCTTCAAAATCCAAGCGTAGGCTAGATATTTGAGCGCTTTCTGGGTAGCCATTTATAAACATAGATTTATTTTGCATTGGCTCAATAGCGTGTGCGTGCTGCGCGCAGCTAATAAGCAACAATGTTAGAAATGTATTGAGCAACTTTTTAATCATAATTATTATGCACTACCGGTTTTTTTGGAATAAATGAATGTATATAAACCACCAAACGAGTTAATAGTTTTATGGTCGGTTGTAAAGGTCTAGGAGCATGAAACAATAAATTACTAAAGCCTCTTAAACTTGTTTTTTGCACTTCTTTAAAGCTATATGATGGGCGATCATGTTTAAAGTTATTTTGCCAATCCAGCCAGGCATCAGCTCTTGAAAAAGTGCATTGTATAAATGCTTTTTGTTTTTCTAATGATAAATCTTTAAGTGTTAAACCAATTTGCATTTTACGCGTATTACATACATAAGTTGTAAATGAAAACTGCTTATTTCCTCGGCTCATTAATAGCTCAACCTTGTCATTGACTCGGCATGAGTGCACGTGATCTATTTCAATACCAACACCATTATCTGAGTAATCGGTAATTTTAACTTTTAATGTATGGCCATTCGCTAAGCGAATACCAGCAGGGAAATGCGCTTTAATTCGATGTGATTGCCTAACTTGGCGAGCTTCAGCAGCAACTGCAACCGCAGCACCTAAAATGATTATATTATAAATTGCCCAGCACATACTTATAACTAATACGCCTATTTGAGAAGGATCACCAAAAATCAGGCGTAAAATACCAAAGATAATACCTGCAACATTAATAGCTAAGAGTATAAGGTAAGGTTTAGAAATCCCCCAATCATAATGCTCTTCATCATTTAACCCGCCTTTTTCTGTTACATTAAACTTGCCTTTATTAGGATTAAATAGCGCAACAGTGGTTGGTTTTAATATATACCAAGCCAAAACTGATTCATAAACTTCGCCCCAAAATGAATATCGATATTTACCCTGGATACGAGAGTTAGTCGCTTTTATTTGAATTAATGTCGGTACTACATAAATAAAGATAGCTAAAAAAGGCGCATAAATAATGTAAGCGTTAAAATATATAAGTGCTAAGGGGGCGGTTAAAAATACGATTCGAGGGATGCCCGATAAAAAGTGAAGCATCGCATTTATATAGCATAAACGTTGAGCAAGACTGAGGCCCTTTCCAAGTAGGGGGTTATCGAGTCTAAAAATTTGTGCCATACCGCGAGCCCAGCGAATTCGTTGGCCAATATGGGCCGACAAACTGTCGGTAGCTAAACCTGCTGCTTGCGGAATATTAATATACGCGGTTTTATAACCTGCGCGTTGCATGCGTAATGCAGTATGAGCATCTTCGGTTACTGTTTCAAATGCAAAACCGCCAATATTGTCAAGTGCTTCACGTTTTAATACCGCGCATGAACCACAGAAAAATGTGGCATCCCACATATCATTACCATCTTGAATTAGGCCATAAAACAGCATGTTTTCGTTGGGGATTTGGGTGTGGTTATTTAAATTTCGCTCAAACGGGTCGGCAGAGAAGAAGTGATGTGGGGTTTGTACTAAACACACTTTGCTGTCTTTTAAAAATTGCCCCATAGTCATTTGTAAAAATGATCGGGCAGGTACATGATCGCAGTCAAAAATTGCAATGTATTCGCCGTTAGTAAAACGCATTGCACTATTCATATTGCCTGCTTTTGCGTGTTTACTATCAGGACGAGTTAAATAACCGACTCCAACTTCTTGGGCAAACTCGCGAAACTCAGGACGTTTGCCATCATCAAGTATGTAAACGTTAAGTTTATCTATAGGCCAATCAATACTTAGCGCTGCCAATGTTGTCGGTTTTACAACACTCAATGGTTCGTTATAAGTTGGAATATACACATCGACCGAGGGCCATTTATCGGTGTCTTTAGGCAATGGAATTGGTTTTCGCTCTAATGGATTAATCGTTTGAAAAAAGCCAAGTATTAGAACAAGCCACGCATAAGTTTCTGCTAATAATAAGCCTGCGCCTAAAACAAGCGCAAGAGGGTCATCCCAATTTAAGGTTTCGGTGTAGCGCCACCATAAGTAACGTGAAGATGTTGTTACCGATAAAGTGATCATCACTATGGTCGCCATTTGACCTTTTATCTTTTTTAAAGAGTAAGCTACGAGTAGAATAAAGCTTATAAAAATAGCTTGTGCTTCTAAGCTAAAAGGAATAGTTACAAAAATCGCCAGTAAAAATAGTGCAAATGTAATTACGACGTACCTGACCGATTTGCTTTTCCATACTCGCGCATCTGCTATAGAGTGAAAAGCACTTTGCCTAGTCGTTTTTTGATTTTTTGATAATACACGTTTGAATAACTTGCCTAATTTTAAATCAATCCAGCGGAGTTGCCTGAAAAAGAAATTAACAGAGTGATAGAAGTGATGTGAAACTTTTTCTTTAACATGACTTTTTTTAGCTGTATTTTTCACAAACACAAGAAAAATACTCTGTAAAATAAAGCGTAATGTATTTGAGTATAAGTGAGTTCTGTAGGGTGACTTTAAATGTGGATAGTTCTGCTTTAACACATAACTAATATTTTTTTTACGGGTCTCAAATTTAAAAAAAAGAGAGCAAAAAATGACTATAAATGGCATTGAAATAGCCTCAATAGCGCTCATTTTATGCTGATTAAAATTACCGTAAAATTTAAACATAATTAAACGCACTAATTTTTGCGTAAAAAACAGACTAAGTAAAAGGCGAAAAGCCTTTTCAAAAGAATGTTTATAAATTAATTGTGCCATTAGAGTGCGGCTTTACTAGCGAGCCATCCAGCTAGCGTTTCAAAATCATCATTAGCAACGCTATACGGTGCGCAATTTAGTGCAACGTTACGATAAGCTGTCGATTCTTTAATTACTTCATCATGGTTTATGAAAAAAGGAGCCATTAGAGGTAGTGTAGATTGCCAAAGTGAGAACAAGTCAAATTCGAGCACTGACGCTGAGTTGTATTTGTTGACTAAAAAAAAGTGATGCCATGCGTTAGTGGTGTTTTTCAATTTTTGTAAACGCTTGTAGATAAGGCTATGACATATTGAATCGCAGTTCACTATTTCAATAACAATATCGTCCTCATCTAAGGTGTAATTATTAATATCTACGTGGCTTGGGCAATCAAAAAGCATCCATGTTGTATCTGGGGTGTCTAATTTTTTGCAATTATTAGCTAATTTATTTAGATCTAAATTAGAAGGCGTGTTGTCTCCGTGAGGTAAAAAAATAACACCATCGTTGTCTTGATGAAAGTGCTTAAGAACGCCTTCAAAACTATTGGCGTTACTCCATCCTTGGGTATTTTTCCAAGGTAAACCAAAATGTAAACACAAGTCACTTTTTGAGTCTAAATCTATAGCGATAACGTGAACAGCTGATTTTTTTAACACGCAGGCAAGGTTAGCTACTATTGCGGTACAGCCGGTGCCACCTTTTAACCCTTTTAAAAAAACTCTTTGCACGTTATAAATTTACCTATTCTTTTTGTATGCTAGTGGTAGCCATAAGTTCATCATTAATTTCTTTCAAAAGCGCATATTTATTAATAGTGTGAATGTTTTTTTGTTTATCTGTAATTTCAATATAATCATCTTTTTTACCACCAAAGCGACGAGCTAGATTTTCTATATCATTAGGTGTTAATTTTGGGGGCTTAAGAGACAAATGTTGTATTACCTATATTCATTAGTTTTATTTTGAGATTTTAACGTTTTCAATGTGTACTATACAATATAGCTGCTTAAACTAGTAAAGTATTTTAAATAAAAGGTCTTCTGTGCATAAACTTAACATAACAGGATTGGACGCTGCCGCTAGTGAAATAAAATTAGCTGCCAGTTATGCTATTTTGGCTCCCTTTGATAACTTAGCAATAGAGTTTGCGCTACAGTCTGTTGATGTTAGTGGCAAAAATGATGTGTTTATTGTTTCTTCTCAAATAGAGTCCTTTTATGAATCGCCTTTTTCAGATGCACTTTTTGACGTTTATGATCAAGGGCGGGTGCATTCTTTTTCGTTTACTAAAGAAATGACTGATTGGGGAGTAAAGCGTATCAGTCGCGGAGTAATTAAAGAGCTAGGCGCATATAAAAGCATAGAGAACGCCTTAGTGTTTCTTCATTTTAATACAAAGCAATTACACGACTTTGATGATGCCCAACTGACGCAGATCATTACTAAATACAATGTATTTTTAAACACTGTAAATACGAGTTTACTCTTTTTAATATCTGGCCCAGAAGTTGTTAACTTAAGGTTTTTAGTTCGACGTTTAAATAAGTTATTTAGCGGTATTGTTTTTATTGATAATGATGCTGCAGTGCGTGTACTTGAATACGATTATTGGAGCCACAGCACTGGCGTAATTGCGGATAAGCAATACCAGCTAACTTTGCAAAATAATCAATATGTTGTGCAAGAAAATAAAATTGCAGAAAATACCTTTAATAACAACCATTTTAATGATGAAAGTGATGTGTGGCTAGTCCAAAGCTCGGTTCCTGAGGGCACCAAATTGCCGGCTCATTATCGTACTGTGAAAGAAAATAATGATTTATTTAATAGAGGTCCTCGGCTTAAGGCGGCGACATTAGTTTTTTCTGTAACCCGATATACAGATTTAGCATTATTGGCTAAGCAGTGTTTTGAGCTTAGAAAAAACTGTGGTCGCTGGTTGAAACTTGTTATCCAAAATGTTGATGGAATTATTCGCCATCAAGATGAATGCTTATTTTTAACACTCGGTGTGAACTTAATTTTATATAGTTTTTCAGAACCATCGCGGTTGCTATCACAAATTCAATCAATTCAAGGCTTTAAATTTTCAAGGCCATTGCCGCCTTCGGTTGATGATGTTTTGCAATACACAGAAAATACCTTTTCGAAAGGTTACTTGCCGTTTATCGACTTTACTAATCAGGTAGAAAAACACAGTGATTCTGCAGTTAATTTAGGTGTTAGTGGTGTGTTAGTCATACTTGAGTTACTACCTCGCATTGATCCTATTCATCCTCTTCACTTATTTCATATTAAGCGTGAAGGGGATGTATTTAGCGTAGTAGACAATAAGGTTTATCTCTATTTGCATGCATGTAGGGAAAATGATGTAACCAATGCAATTAACCATTTATTTAAATTACAAACGAGTGATTTTTTTTCTCGACAAAACATCATTTCAGATCACTTTTATATACAACAAGAATGTAAGCAGTTACGTCGTTTTTATAAAGATAAACAGATAGATGATTTTACAAAGCAGCTTAAAGAAAATGAAGACTATAAATTTGTGCCCGATGTAACAAAAAACCTAAATATTGATATTTCAACGCCTGAATTGCTGACTGAAACACGCCCAGATGCAATACCTTTTGTTATGAAGATGAAGGAGCAATAAAGTGAGCTTAAATCAATTTTTAATCACCGGTTTTATTGCGCTTATTCTGGGGGTTTTATTATGCTTAATGAGCACTTATGTTTTAGACAAATTAAAAAAATATTTTTATAAAGTCACATTTAAACACGAAGTTTTAGAGCCCTATACACCAACAAAAAATAAAAAGGAAAACAATTGAAACTCTCAGGCTTAGGGGTGTGGAACCTTTATTTTTTAGTAAAATTTGCATTGTTTTATTACGGGGCGATTAGTTTTGATTTTTTAAGTAACACTGCATTTGCTGCTTTTTTAACAATACATTTCAAAAATGTACGAATAGAAAAGTTAAAGCATCTGAGCGCTGTAATACTCGGCGTTATATTACTTTATAAAGATTCTTGGCTACCGCCAATAAATCGGCTTGTTAAACAGGCTGATAACATCCAAGATTTTAATGCTAGTTATTTTGTAGAGTTAGTTGGGCGAGTAATAAATGTAGATATGTTACTTGGATTATTTATTATCATCGTTTTTTTCTGGTATAGCTCACAATGGATCCGATTTACGACTGTGACGGTTATTGGTCTAACCTTTATTGGGTGGAGTCATTACAAAGCAGCTCAGCAACCGGAAATAACTCAGGGTTTAGCTGTAAAAAAGAGTGAAAATATACTCGCAGACCCTGCAATTGTAACGACAGAAAAAAAGTCACCCGATCAACAATTAAGTGATTTTTATCAACAACAACGTCTACTCATGAGCCAGTTTCCTCAACAGGTAGAAGGCGATTTATTTGATGTTATTGTTTTAAATATTTGCTCTATGGCTGTCGATGATTTGAATACAATCGATGTTAGCTTAGCCACTATGTATAAAGATTTTGATATTGTTTTTTCAGATTTTAATTCTGCAACGTCATACAGTGGTCCTGCAGCGATAAGACTTTTGAGGGCTAGTTGTGGGCAAACAAGTCAAGAAGCCTTATTTAACGACACACCTGAGCAATGCTACTTATTTAAAAACTTAGAAAAACTTGGCTACCAACATAATGTAGTAATGAATCATGATGGTCATTTTGATGAATTTAAAGGTTTAATAAATAAATACGGCGGTTTGACTAGTAAACCGTTTAATATCGATGCTATGCCTATTGCTCAATATGGCTTTGATAATAGCCCTATTTATTCTGATGGGGCAGTGTTGAATGGTTGGCTGGATAATGATGCAAAAGATTGCAAGCCTTGTGCTATGTACTACAACACAACAAGCTTACATGATGGGAATCAGTTTGCTAATAGCGCTCGCATGAATAGTCAGCAAAGTTACCCACAGAGGCACGCTAATTTATTTGCTGATATTAATAGTTTTATTAAAAATTTAGAAAAGCGCGGTCGAAATGTAATGCTAATGGTAGTACCTGAACATGGTGCTGCGTTAAAAGGTGATAAGGTGCAGTTTGCAGGTTTGCGCGAAATACCAAGCCCTGCCATTGTGTCTGTACCAGTGGCCATTAAGTTTATTGGCCCTAATGTTCAACCTTACTCGCAGATAGTAATCGATGACTCAACGAGTTATTTTGCTCTTTCGGAGCTGGTAAGCAAAACGCTTCAAACAGACATTTTTGGTGGAAATAATAGCACCGCTAACTTAGTTGAGAACCTGCCGAAAGCCCCAAAAGTGGCTGAAAACGCAGATACTATTATGATGTATGTTAACAAGCGACCTTATATACAGTTAGATGGCGGTGATTGGTCAGTATACCCACAAAGTAATTGATTTTTTATAGGAATATTGAGTGCAGCGGGTTATGTATTTTAACGCTCAGCTTTGTCCAAAAATGTTTACAATAAGCTACCTTCTCAAAGCGACTTAGCGTATTATTCTGCCAATATGGTTTTTCCTACTTTGGGGATGTATGCGTCTAGATATTCACTGTGCTGACAGAATTGGTATTGCTCAAGAAATCCTTAATATTTTAGTTAACTATGGTGTTGATTTAAAAGGTATTGAAGTCGATTCAGTTAACTGTCGTATGTATGTAAGTTTTCCCGAGATTGAATTTGAGCAATTTCAAAAAATCATGCCATCTATTCGTTTAATCGACGGTGTGCATGATGTACGTACAACTGCTTTTTTACCTTCTGAGCGTGAACATAATGAGCTAAATACATTACTGCGCGCATTGCCTGATGGAGTTATTTCGATAGATGCCAAAGGGTGGGTACGCTTGTGTAACGATGCAGCGTGTAAAGATTTACAGTTGCATGAAAAAGACGTTATTGGTGCAAATATTAATAATTTGCTCAAAGGGTTTAATTTTACTCGTTGGTTAGAGAGTAAAGAAGTACTAGGCCAAACTACGCGTGTAGAAGTGGCAGGTGAAGATTTTATTGCTGATATTTTACCAATTGCAGTTCCTCAAGGTAATGAAGGTGATGTGCTTGCTGGTGCGGTAATTAATATTAAATCACAGAGCCGTTTAGGTCAGCAAGTGAGTGCCTTTCGACGTTATGGACAAGAAAGTTTCGCCACTATTCATAACTTTAGTACCGCTATGCGTCGAGTTGTCCGTGAAGCACGCAAAATGTCACAATTAGAAGCCCCAATATTAATTACAGGTGAAACAGGAACAGGCAAAGAGCTGCTTGCTCGAGCTTGCCATTATGCTTCCAACCGATCTGTCAAACCTTTTATTGCTTTGTCGTGTGCATCGTTACCGGATGATGTCGCTGAATCTGAATTATTTGGTTATGCAGGTTATGAAGAAAACGCAGCACCAAAACGAGGTGTTTTAGAGCAGGCTGATGGTGGCACTGTGTTTTTGGATGAAGTGGGTGAAATGTCAACTCAACTACAAACTAAGCTACTGCGCTTTTTACAAGACGGTACCTTTAGAAAAGTAGGAGATGAGAACGAGGTTAAAGTAAACGTACGCATTATTGCAGCTACGCAAAAAGATTTACCGGCAATGGTACAAGAGGGTGTATTTAGAGAAGATTTATATTACAGAATAAATGTTCTAACGTTAGAAATTGCTCCGCTTAGAGATCGCAAAGCTGACGTGGGACCACTTGCAGAGCACTTTATACAAAAATATGCACAGCAAAATGGCCATCCCGTACCACTTTTATCTCAAGAATGTTTAAGCTTTTTACAAGAGTACCCGTGGCCTGGTAATGTTCGTCAATTAGAAAATGCAATTTACCGCGCTGTGTCATTACTCGATGATAGTGAGTTACGTGTAGAGCATTTACAGTTACCTACATTTACGCACGAGTTAGGGTATTTAGAGTCAGATTTTGAGGGCTCGCTTGACCAAGCGGTAAAACGATTTGAGGCAACATTGCTTCGCAAGCTCTATCCGGCTTATCCGAGCTCCCGCCAATTAGCAAAGCGTTTAGGGCTTAGCCATACCGCAGTTGCAAACAAATTACGTGACTATGGTATTAACCGTAAAACAGTAAAAGTTTAGCAAAATTAACGTATCACTTGATAATAATGAATGATATTTTTTTCAAAAACCTGTGATACACTCAAATTAACAACAAACTGGTAAGACCTCTCCTGTGAACTTATATATTCGACTGCTTTTATTGTTTTTTAAAATTAAGCGTAATCATCAGTATCAAGGTTTACTTGATACAGTAGATATTGATTACAAGGCATTACCAACAGATTGCGATATAAATTTGCATCTAACTAACTCTCGTTATTTAGCTATGATGGATTTATCACGCACGTGGATGACTGAGCGTGTTGGTTTGCTTAAGCAAATTTTGAAGCGCCGTTGGTTCCCTATCGTTAACGCAACGGCAATTACTTATATCCGTGATATTAAACCAATGCAGCGATACACCATTAGCACTAAGCTTGTAGGCTGGGATCATAAATACTTTTATATCGAGCAAAAGTTTCATTCCGCACGAGGCTTACATGCTATCGCTTATGTACGAGGTGTGTTTAAAAGCAAAAAAGGCGTTATAAGTGTAGAAGAAATGCTTGAAGTGGCGGGCTTTGAAGGTAAAACTCCAATTTTACCAACAGAAGTAATGCATTGGAAAGAAATGCTAGAACAGAAAAAAGTGAATAACCTACCTAAATAAAAAAAGGCCTTTCGGCCTTCAACACACATAGTAGATATAGCTAAGCATTGCTTAGCTATACCATATACTTTAAAAGTTATATTTAACACCAAACATAGCAACAACTGGGTCAAGCTCTACTGTTGAAGTTAATGCTTTAGCACCATTAGCATAGACCGTCGCGTCAGTATCAATATCCATAATCGACACCATTGCATGTAATCCCCAGTTTTCGTCAATTTTATAGTTAGCACCTACTTGTGCTACAAATCCAAATGAATCATCTAGTTTTACTTCTACGTTGTCAGTACCAAGTGTTGTTTTAAGCGCTTGTGACGGTTGTTCATCAAAAAACATTGTATAGTTTATGCCAACACCTACAAACGGTCTCAACGCGTAGCTTGTATCTAAAAAATGGTACTGGGCGATAAGTGAAGGTGGTAATTGTTTTATATCGGCAATTTTATTGCCAGCTAAACCGCCAGTGCCATTTACATCATGTGAGAAAGGAGTTGCTGCAATAAGCTCTAATACCCACTGATCGTTAAATGCGTAATCTATAGTAATACCAAGCTGAGTATCTGAATCACCTTTTAGGCCTAGAGTCGGCGCTTCATTGATTGTAGAGTTACTGTTATCAGGGTTTACGTTAATAGCGCCAACATTTACGCTAAAGTTAGCGTGTGCAGCTGGAGATAGTGCAAGTAAAGAAGTTAGTAATGCAATGCTCATTGTGGTTTTCATGTTGTTCTCCAAGAACTACTTTTTGATTGACGCTATTATTGCAGCCAAAAAAAATAAAAAATTGTTCTAGATCAAAGTTTCAAATATGTTTGAATGTTGTGAAATGGTTTCTTGATTTAGATTAATGTTAGCGTCAATTTTTTAAAGCAATGATTGACATAGGTAGATTGTGAATAGTCACAAGAATGTATCAGTGTTGACATCGATTAGTCATAATCTAGCGCTTTAATTAAGGCTCTTTAAGCGATTAAGAGTGTTTAATATGTCTTTAGCCATGATTGGAAAAATAAATAATAACAACGCCTTACATGTACAGGTCGTTGCGTATTTACAAACACTTATTCAGTTCGAATCAGTGACACCTAACCAAGCTGGTGCAATTGATTGGCTAAATGATCATTTAACTGAGCTAGGATTTAGTTGTGAGCAGTTTAAAGTAAAAGGCGTGACCAATTTGATTGCACATATTGATTTCGCACCTGGCCCTTGCGTTGCATTTTCTGGGCATATTGATGTAGTACCGGCTGCAACGGGCAATTGGTTAAGTCCGCCTTTTACAGGACGTATTTTAAACGGTGCCGTTTATGGTAGGGGCTCTGCGGACATGAAAGGCGGTGTTGCCGCTATGCTCAGTGCAACAAAAAGCTTAATAAATAGTAATAAAAAGAAAATCGGTTCGCTTTATTGGCTTGTTACCTCTGATGAAGAGGGGGAGGCTGAATTTGGCTCTCAGGAAATAGCCTATAGGCTTGCTAAGCGAGGAGTTATTTTGGATGGTTGTATAGTTGGAGAGCCGACAAGCCATTTGCATGTGGGTGATACGATTAAAAATGGTCGACGTGGAGCATTGTCTGCGCGTATTGTTGTTAATGGTAAAGCAGGTCATGTTGCCTATCCAGAACACACAGTTAATGCGGCGCACATTGGGGCTAAAATAGTTAATCTATTAAGTACACAAACGTGGGATCTTGATGAGACAAGTTCAAAAACGACTTTGCAAGTAACCGGAATTAATATCAAAAATGTGGTTGATAATTTAGTGCCGAGTAACTGCGAAATTACATTTAACGTGCGTTATAGTCATGGTTACAATAGCGATGTAGTTAAATCGCGTGTTACTCAGGCTCTGAATAAGTTTGCGGCTTATTACAGTATTGAGTGGCAACGCCCTTGTGAACCTTATTATACCAGTGCAGCTAAGGATTGGAGTTTACTCTCACATATAGAACACGCTATTTATCAACAAACGGGAAGTTACCCTTTATTAAGTACAAGTGGCGGGACTTCTGACGGCCGATTTTTTGCAAATAACCACACTCAAGTGATTGAGTGTGGTGTGCGTAATCATACAATTCACCAAGTAAATGAAAACGTGCCTATTGAGGATTTATTGAAGATAAACGCTATTTATACTTCGCTACTTAAAAGTATATTTATCAATTTGAGGGATTAAACCTGACGCTAACGGCGTTAAAATGTCTGCAGAGCAATGCTGGAGCAATTGCCGAGAATAATTAAATAACAAAAATTTTCTTTGTTAGCGACATAGTTTTACTCCCTCAAAATAGAGTATTTAATTAAGCGAATTGGTATTAAAAGCGATAGGGCCTATTCTTTTCCTAGATAGCGTTTTGCTTTATTTTCTTTTACATTTTCAAGATCGACTAACACTAAACCATCAATGCAATTATTAAAATCAGGGTCGATACTAAAGCTTAAAAATTGCACCCCGCCAGGCGTACAGAGCTCTGTATATTGTTTAAATAGCGTAGGAACTTGCGCGCCCATGTTGGCAAGTACATGTTTAAGTTCTACAAAGTCTTCTTTTATATCGCTGTCCGTAAATACGGTTTGGCATTGTGTTAGTTGTTGATCACTTAGTTTAAATTCGTTATTTGGCGTAGCAAGTATTTGATTGCTCTTATAATAATGCTGATAGTAATAAACCAACATCGCTTTAGCTTGTTCGGGTAAGGCATTAGAGACGGTCACCGCGCCAAATAAATAACGGTATTGTGGGTAGTTTTTTACAAAAGCGCCAATCCCATACCATAAATAATCAAGGCTTTTACGCCCCCAATATTTAGGTTGGACAAAACTGCGACCTAATTCAATTCCTTGTTGCAAATAGGGCGCCATTGCATCGGTATAAGTAAACAAGCTAGCGGTATAGAGGCCTTCTCGTCCGTGCTTTTTGATTATGTCTGCTGCGCAAGCTAAACGGTAGGCACCGACTAACTCTAGCTGGGAAGGATCCCATAGCACAAGGTGTTGATAATCCATATCAAACTTATCTATATCACGGCGTTTTCCGCTGCCTTCACCTACCGCTCTAAATGCGATTTCTCTAAGGCGACCCAACTCTCTAAAAACCGGCGAACTACCTATATATTGATAAAGGTGTATATGCATACCGTCTTGTGTTTTACCAAGTAGTTGGCATTGATCAATTGCTTTTTTGAGCTCTTTTCTGCACTCAGGGACTGCAATAGGCATTTGTGTTTTTAGCGGCAGAGGTTTTTTACTGGTAAGCCTGTAAAGTTGTTTTCGGATAAGGTTTACTACTTCTTTGTCTTTTAGGTTTTCTATTAAATAAGACTCAGGAGGAATAGAAGCACCAATTTCAAACTCTAAAGATTTTTGACGTTGCTTAAACATTTCTTTGACTAACAATAGGCTTGCTAGAGGTTTGTAGATCATTGAAGTGCCATAAAATAGAGGGCTATTTTTAGCTTTAATAAATACAGGTAAAATAGGGCAGTTAGCTTTTTTCGCCATACGTAAAAAGCCGCTGTTCCATTTACAGTCTTTTATTCCGGTCGGGCTCAAACGCGACACTTCGCCTGCAGGGAATATTAATAATGCTCCTTCACTCTTTAGGTGTTGATGAATATTATGCAGTTCTATTTTTTTAGTCATTCCGGATAAGTTATCAACGGGTAATAAGAGTTCATGCATGGGAGTGACTGACATTAACATACGGTTCGCCACGACCTTTAAGTCTTGCCTCACCGTTGAAAGGACCTTAATTAACGCCAATGCATCTAGCGATCCAATTGGATGATTTGCAACAATAACCAATTTACCCTCATTAGGTATATGCTCAATCTGTTTTGGTTTGTAGCGGGTGTCAAAATCAAGTTCGTCAAGTACCTGCTCTACAAACTCTAATCCTTGTAAGTGAGGGTAGGCATCACCAAATGCAACAAATTCTTGCTCATGTAATAAGTATCCAAGTCCTTTTTTTACTAAACCGGTTACTTTTGGTGAGTTTTTTAGTTGCGGTAAGTTTGCTGCTATTACTTTATCAATACTAATCATATTAACCTCTAAAACGCATTGGTATATTTGCCTTTGAGATAGAGTAAAAAAAGGGTGTGACAATTACTTTGCAATTGTGTGACTTTTTGAAGTGCGAATAAGACAAAGCAAAGGCATAATTAGGCGCATATTCATTTGATCAACAATTTTATTGGGGGATGTATGTCGGTATTAATTGCGATTACAGGGCGGGATAACACAAAATTAATGGCGCAGTTGCAAGCTCGTTTACCAACATTGCGTATTGAGCAATGGCCAGAATGCCAAAATTTGAATGACGTAGATTTTGTACTTGCTTGGAAAGCACCTCAGGCAATGTGGGCGCAATTACCAAATTTAAAAGTTGTTTCATCATTTGGTGCTGGAGTTGATAGCATTGATTTAACGCAGTTGCCAGAGCATATTAATGTTGTACGCATTGTTGATGAACAACTCGCTGAGGATATGGCCGAATATGTACTTACCCATGTACTAGCGCAAAAATTACGTTTAAAAGACTATTTTATTAAGCAAAGCCAGCAAAGCTGGAAACCAAAGCGTGCCTATAATTATAAACACGTTGGTATACTCGGCTACGGGGAGCTTGGCAAAGCATGCGCTAAAAAACTAATTAAAAATGGGTTTGATGTAAGTGCATGGGCACAAAGTCACAAGGAGGATGCTGATGTAAACATACATTGTACCCAGCACGGACTTGATGAAATGCTTAAAAATACCGATTACCTAGTATGTTTACTGCCACTTACAAAGATGACCTCAGGTATTATTAATCATGAATTAATAGCTAAGCTGCCAGCACATGCTGTTGTAATAAATGTAGCGCGAGGACAACACGTTGTTGAACAAGACTTATTAAGTGCATTAGATAATGAAATGTTACGTGCGGCTACGCTTGATGTTTTTGACCAAGAACCGCTAAATGATGAGCATCCATTTTGGCAGCACCCTAAAATCACGTTAACGCCACATTGTGCAGCATTGTCAGATTTAAACAGTGTTACAGAGCAAATAGCCGATAATATTGAACTATTCATAAAGGGAGCTAAGCTTAATAACCAAGTAAATAGAAAGAAGGGTTATTAAGTTATAACCAAATAGTTAAAAAAACAGCTTGTTAACACATGTAATTTTCATTAGTGTTGGAAGCTATTCTTACTAATAAAAATTATAAATGGGGTATTATGAAATCAAAACAAAGCGGTGTTAAATTAAGCTTAATTATAATCTCTATCATTATTTTAGGTGTTTCTGCGTGGTTCAATCAGGCAAATGCACAAGAAATTTCTGCAGATATAAATGATAGCATCGCATTAGCTGAGTATAATTAATCCCCAAAAAATGTGTTGCCAGAAGAGTTATTTTAAAGTAATTCTTCTTACTCACCTTCATCATATAAACCTGTAAAAATAGTATAACGCGCAAGCGGATATTGTTGTTTGCATACAATAACTAAATTTTATTACGAATTAAATCACGTACTATAAACCGAGCTGGATGAATAGCCTGACTGACACGTTCGCTTAATGGGCGAGGCTCATTATTTAAGCAACTGATAAGATGTTCAGCACTTAACGGTGCGCTGCATAAAGCACGTGCCCCAAATCCTGTAAAAATATGCAAACCTTGCTGTGGTTTTTTTAGTGGTTCATATTGATAACGCTTGCCCAAGCGTAAATTAGCAAAAGCCTGTGTGTAATCGCTTTGCTCGCACCATTGCCCTGTCATTGGTAGGTGGTCAATAAACGTGCAGCGTACGGCAGCTTTTGCTGATGTGATACTACCGAGTGTTGTTGCAAACTCACTTTGCTTATAAAAATTAAGAAGCTGCTCTTGATTTAATTGATTGTCATGGGCTGTAACTTGACGGCTTTTAGTGTTTTTTTCAAATGTGGCCCCCATACAGTGATGATCTAAATAAGCAGGGGTAAAATAGCCTTTATGGCATAGCACTGTTTTAAGTTTGTTTGACTGTTCACTGGCCTGAACGTGCGAAACTTGACCTCGTACGCCTACAATTGGCAATGCTTTTGTTTGCTCAAATGCATCACTGTGTTCACCAGCACAAATAATGATATCGCTAAAGGGGCCTAGCTGCTCTGTATTGGTTAATAAAAACCAGCCATCCTCGGTTTTTTTAAGCTGTTTAATATCGCAGTTAAATGTACTTTTAAATGGCGTTAAGCTATTTGCTGCGTTTAGCATGGCATTGACCAACTGTGGGGGATTTACCCAGCCACCTTGTTCAAAAAACACGCCTGAATAACCTGTCGTTACACCGGCTATTTCATCGCCTTGCTCAGCGGTCACATTACGCATTAACTGGGTTGGCCACAGTTGCTTTTGTGCTAAATTCTCATGCTTATCGGCGAGAGGTTGTTTGACTGCATGCTGTAGTACGCCACACCAATCATGATCAAAACTAAAACCATTAGTGAGTAATTCGCTATATATGCGCTTTGCGTATAAAAAGCTATGTGCAAACAATTCACTGTGCGGCGAGTTTTTAGCTTGTAGGTGAGGGTAAATAGCACCTTGTACATTGTGTGATGCCCCCATTGCGGGTTGTTCATCTTGGCAAAATAACTGGCTTACTATACCGCGCTTAGCCAAACTATATAAAATGCAGCTACTGGCAATACCACCGCCAATAACAGCTACATTTTTTAAAGCGCTGCTATCTTGATGAAAATATGCAGGAGCTGATTGAGCATCATTTACGCACTCAAATTGGCCAATAAGCATATCCCTTTTTTGACCAAACCCGTTGGTTTTTGTTGTGTTGAAACCGGCTTCAATTAAACCTCGACGAACAAAGCCAGCTGCAGTAAATGTTGATAAAGTTGCATTCGCTCTTGAAATATTAGCCATCGAGTCAAATAAATTTTGTTGCCACATATCAGGGTTTTTACTTGGCGCAAAGCCATCTAAATACCAAGCATCTACAATGCCCGTTTGCGAAAAACTCATTGCATTTATTGATTCAAGCGCATCGCCAAAATATAAATCGAGTATTACACGGCCTTTTTCAAACTCTAGCCTATGGCATCCTGCTAAGTTAATTGGGTAGCGTTTTATTAATTGATCGCTAAATGAGCTTAGCGAAGGCCATGCTTTTAGTGCTTGGTTTAGATCATTTATTTGCAGAGGGTATTTTTCAAATGAAATAAAGTGTAAGCGTTTAACATCTTTATCTAATTGATTTTGAACTTGTTGACGTGCAAGATGGTCAGTAAAGCGTTGCCATGTATTTAAAAAGTTTAAGCCAGTACCAAAACCGGTTTCGGCTATAACAAAATGTGGTTGGTCATGATTTTGTAATCGTGCATCTATATTATTTTTCTCATAAAACACATAATGTGATTCAGCTAAACCATCGTCATTAGAAAAATAAATATCACTGAAGTCATTAGCGAAAGGTGTGCCTAAATCATTAAAGTGTATATGTGCGTTTTTAATCATGAGTTTAAATTTATAGAGTCTATTTTTTAATTATTTTACGGGTTTTCTTTGAAATAGTCTGGCGTTATTTATAAGCTAGCGGTTCAGAGTACAAGTGTACGCTAGAAAGCTGACCACTTAGATGACTAAATTCGCGTAAAATAGAATGCAATTGAGTATTAAGCTAAGGGAATTACCCATGAGAAGAGCTGTAATTACAGGTATCGGTGTTGTATCAAGTATCGGTAACAATAAAGAAGAAGTACTAGAATCGTTAAAAGCAGGTAAGAGCGGTATCGCTTTTAACCAAGAATTTGCCGATTATAAGTTACGCAGTAACGTATCGGGCAAAATTGATATTGACGTTAAAGAACATGTTGACCGTAAAGCGATGCGCTTTATGGGCGATGCTGCTGCTTACTCTTATATTTCGATGACGCAAGCAATTGAAGATTCAGGTTTATCTGACGAGCAAGTATCGAATGAACGCACGGGTATTATTGTTGGCTCTGGCGGCGGCTCGTCTAAATGGCAAGTAGAAGCGGCTGATATTTTACGCGAAAAAGGCGTAAAACGAGTTGGTCCTTATATGGTGCCGCGTACTATGGCAAGTACAACATCGGCTTGTTTAGCAACACCATTTAAAATTAAAGGTGTTAACTATTCGATTAGTTCTGCATGTGCTACTTCTGCGCATTGTATTGGTAATGCAGTAGAGCAAATTCAGCTTGGTAAGCAAGACGTGGTATTTGCTGGTGGCGGTGAAGAGCTGCATTGGACACTGGCAATGGAATTTGACGCTATGGGCGCACTTTCTACTAAGTACAATGAAACACCCGAAAAAGCCTCTCGCACATATGATGCAAATCGCGATGGTTTTGTTATCTCTGGCGGCGGCGGTATCGTTGTTGTTGAAGAACTAGAACATGCACTTGCACGTGGCGCGCATATTTACGGCGAAATTGTTGGTTACGGTGCAACATCAGATGGCTACGACATGGTTGCTCCATCAGGTGAAGGTGCAGCACGTTGTATGCGCCAAGCTATGCAAAATGTAGACAGCATTGATTACTTAAATACGCACGGTACATCTACTCCTGTTGGTGATGTTAAAGAGCTAGGTGCGATTCAAGAAGTGTTTGGTGGTAAGTCGCCAATGATCAGTGCAACAAAAGCAATGACGGGGCACGCCCTTGGTGCTGCTGGTGTTCATGAAGCTATTTTCTCTTTATTGATGTTAGAGCACAGCTTTGTTGCGCCTTCCATTAATATTGATGAGTTAGACGAGCAAGCAGCAGGGTTAGATATTATTACTGAACGTCGTGACGTTGAGCTAAATACTGTAATGTCTAATAGCTTTGGCTTTGGTGGTACAAACGCCACTTTAGTAATGAGCAAATATAAAGGTTAATTAGTTTTTACTAAATACCTTGAAGCCGAGCATTGCTCGGCTTTTTAGTTTGTGTAAAGCCTAGGTTGTTCGTTACAATGGAGGCCTCAAAAGCTAAACGGATGCAGTAATGAAAATTCTTGCCGATCAAAATATGCCTTTAGTTGAGCAGTACTTTGCAGACTTTGGTGAGGTTGAGCGTTTTGATGGTCGTAAATTGACCCCTGAACAGCTCGTAGATGTAGATGTATTACTTACTCGTTCAGTGACTCGTGTTAATCATGAACTATTAGCACAGGCAAATAAATTAAGCTTTGTGGGCACTGCTACAATTGGCATTGACCATATTGATACGCAATTACTGAATAATAAAAATATTGCTTTTAGCAGTGCGCCTGGTTGTAATGCTATTGCCGTAGCAGAGTATGTCATTAGCAGTTTATTTGCTCTAAGCCAAGAGAATGCGCGCCCATTAAGCGGCCAAACTATTGGTATAGTGGGTGTAGGTAATATCGGCAACTGTTTAGCGCAAAAATTAAAAGCATTAAATGTAGACGTAATTTTGTGCGATCCAATCAAGTATGAGCAAGGTTTATTAGAAAATCATGTAACGCTTGATGAGCTATTAGCGCAATCAGATATTGTAACTTTTCATGTTCCGCTAGTTAAAAGTGGCGAACATAAAACACTGCATATGATGAATAAAGCCCGCTTAAAAGCACTTAAACCAGGGCTTACGCTAATTAATGCAAGCCGAGGCGATGTAATTGATAATCAAGCATTGCTTGAGGTAATGCAAGCCGGAGCTGATCTAGATTTAGTGCTTGATGTATGGGAAAAAGAACCCAATATTTTAACTGAATTACTAGAGCATGTTCGTTATGCCAGTGTGCATATTGCAGGGCATACGCTGGAAGGAAAAGCACGAGGTACACAAATGCTGTATCAAAAATTGTGTGAACTCAAAAGCGTAGAGGCAAGTAAATCGCTTGATGACTTTTTACCCTTGCCAGTTATTACGAACGCAACGATTACGCAACATTTTAATGAGCAAGACATTGCCCGTTTGGTGCACTTAATTTATGACGTTCGTCGTGATGATGGAATCTTACTGCGTCATTTAGAAAATGATGGTTTTGATAGTTTACGCAAAAATTATCCAATAAGACGAGAGTTTAGTACTTTATCGCTACAAGGTGAGAGCCCACAACTTGCTGCACTTAGCCAACTTGGTTTTACCATAGCTAAATAATTATTAACTAACGGTGTTATTTTAATATCGTTTATAGAGGAAGAAATATGTCGCAAAAATATAACGTTGCCGTACTTGGCGCTACTGGTTTAGTAGGCCGTCAAATCATTGAAACGCTAGCGGATCGTAAGTTTCCAGTTGATCAGCTTTTTTTACTTGCTAGCAGCCGCAGCGCGGGTGAAGACATAAAGTTTCGTGGTGAGACCATTGAAGTACTTGACGTTGAAGGCTTTGATTTTAGCCAAGCGCATATAGGTTTGTTTTCTGCAGGTGGCAGTGTATCTGAAAAGTATGCACCGATTGCTGCTGATGCGGGGTGTATTGTAATAGATAATACATCGCACTTTAGAAATGATTTTGAAATCCCATTAGTAGTGCCCGAGGTTAACGCTTCAAGCCTAGCTGATTTTAGAAATCGCAATATTATTGCGAACCCTAACTGCTCAACGATTCAAATGATGTTAGCACTAAAACCAATCTATGATGCATACGGAATTGACCGCATTAATGTATCTACTTACCAAGCTGTATCAGGCGCAGGTAAAGAAGCGGTTGACGAACTTGCAAAGCAAACAGCAAATTTAATGAATGCACGCCCTATGGATAATAAAGTATTTCCAAAGCAAATAGCATTTAACGTGATACCTCAAATTGATAGCTTTGAAGAGAACGGCTATACACGTGAAGAAATGAAAATGGTGAACGAAACTCATAAAATTTTGGGTGACACAACTATTGCCATTAATCCTACGTGCGTACGTGTTCCTGTATTTTTTGGACATTCTGAATCAATTAATATTGAAACACGCATGCCTTACGACTTTGAGCACGTTAAGCAGTTATTAAAAGATGCGCCAGGTGTTGAGCTAATCGATGATGAAGGTGATTACCCAACAGCTGTTTCTGACGCTAGTGGTAACGATACTGTTTATATAGGCCGATTACGCGCTGATATTTCTCATCCTCATGGGTTGAACATGTGGGTTGTAAGTGACAACACGCGTAAAGGCGCTGCAACTAACAGTGTACAGATCGCTGAAGAACTTATTGCCAATTACTTATAATTTTTGAGTAAGCAAATTAAGCGGTAAACCACAGTTGTTTGCCGCTTTTAACACATCAAACCCGCCACTTTTTTGCCACTTGTGCTGTTAAACATATAAAGCTACTGATAAACCTCAATAAATTTATACTACAATGATGTTTTTAGACATTTATTTTCAATGTGTTGCGATGGATATTACGCCTCAACTGGTTTATAGTTTGTAATTGGAATAGAGCTTGCAGCAAAAATAGATTGTAATAACAAATATGAGTCAGTTATTTGGCTGATAGCAGCAAGAATAATCAATGTTTATGCGCCAACTTTTTTGGTACAACGTTAACATTTAAACATTAAAGGATCAGCATGCGCGGTTTAGCTACACTTATTTTATTAGCGTCTGCATTGATAGTAACGCCTATTTACTCTCAAGACAGTACCCAGTTAAAGGGGCCTAAAGGCGTTGACTATGGTGCGCAAGAGCGATCTATTGGGCCAATTAAACCAACGGATACTCTTTGGCGTATAGCAGCTAAAGTTCGTCCTGATAACTCTGTCAGCATCTATCAAGTGATGCAGGCTTTGTATAACAAAAACCCCAACTCATTCTTAGAACAAAACCTAAACCACATGCAAAGTGGTGCTTACCTAAAAATCCCTACTCTAGCTGAAATTAGAAATGTAAACACACAACTTGCTAAGCAGCGCTCTGAGCAAGACGATGCGTTATGGGAGAAAAAGAAAAATGGCACGCTTACGCAAACAGAAATTAACTCTGCACAAACTAAGGTAACTCAAGCTCGAAAAGTTGATGTAGATGATGCAAAAAAAGAATTACAAAAAGAAATAAAAGAGATTAAAACAGAACAGGCAACTAAATTAGTTGAACTACAACAACAGTTTAAAAGTTCTGTAAGTAATGTAGAAGAAATTCTCGTTGAAAATAATAATCTAAAAAAACAGCTAACGGGCATCTCTAAAGAACTTGAAAGTGTTCGCCTACAGCTAGGGCAAGACAGTGAGATTCAATTACAACTCAAAGAATTAATAGCTAAACAAAATGAAGTCCTGGCTCAGCAGAAATTAAACGAAGTTGTGCCAGAAACCGAAGCTGACACTGGAACATTATTATCTAACCCGCTTGTACTTGGTTTATTAATGTTTATTCCAGGCCTACTCGTTATTTTTGCAGTGGTTATGTTTTTGCGAAAAAGAGCCAATAACGAGGCCGATACAGAATCAGATGATGACTTTTTACCACAATCACCAAGCTATAGCAGTAATGATAACTTAGACACTGATACAGATAATGGGTCGGAAGTGCCTGATCCACTCGATGATTTAAGTGTTCAGCTAGATGATAGCTTAGAGAATGAGCTTTTATCTGGTGAAGATACCGCATTTGATGATTCATTAGATGATAATTTAGATGATTTTACAGATCAGGATAGCCTACTTGATCAAGGTGACCTTGAAAGTTTATTAAGTGATGACATTGTTTTTGATGATGAAAATACAGGGGATGATGAACTTGATATTTTCATGCAACAAGGTTTTGACAGCCCATCGGATGACAGCTTAGAAGAAGACATTGATTTAGATTTAGCTTCACAACCATCTAATAATGACGATATTTTAAGTAGTGATGAGCTAGATAGCTTATTTGACGAGGATGTAAGCTCATCTGAATTTGATGCACAGCCAAGTGGGATAGAAGACGATGATAGTTTAGATTCTCATGATGAAATAGCAGCATTTAGTGAAGAGCTTGCCGGTGATGATGACTTTGATATTGATGATTTATTAGAACAGACAAATGTGGGCTCTGAAGCTGCAACTGATTCGGTTGTGAAAGAAAATGACGACTTTGATTTAGACGATATCGATAGCTTAATTGATGAAGCGACGGAT
>NZ_PNDU01000527.1:0-519 GCF_005886635.1 Pseudoalteromonas sp. S558
GACTCTCACCCTACAGACTCATTAAATACATTTTATGCTCGCAAGCCTTTGAAATTCGGCGGCTACTAATTAAACCATGGGCATACCCCAGTAAAATACTCTTTAGCATTCCCGAGGGTGGGTACGCCGCCGCGCCCGTTTTGTCATTGTTGTACCACGCGTCAAATCCCGATAAATCGAGTTTATTTTCGACAATATAACAAAGGGCATACTCAAAAGTGCCAGGCAGAATTTGCTCAGCGAAATTGATAGGAATGAATTTATTTTGACAGGATAAGTCAGGCTTGTAGTTAGCCATAACAGTTTACCGTGGGTGAATAATATCTATTAGATCACAGCGAACAGATGGATTCAAGGTTAAAAAGCAACCAACCAAGAATAGTTGGATACGTTCCTAAAAAGAGTAATTCTACAACCTCAACGCCGCCTTAAGCGGTGAGTAATAGTTGGCTATAATGTGAAGCGAAGCGGAACCGAGCCAACTGTTACGAGTCCTGCTTTAGTGACTTGTGTACCACC
>NZ_PNDU01000528.1:0-604 GCF_005886635.1 Pseudoalteromonas sp. S558
GCCAGGATTGGCTGGCTCTACTAGTGTGTACTCTTCCGACAGTGAGTTAGCTCTTGGCCAATTTGTTGATGGCGCTTTTGTTAACCATGATCCAACTATGGCAGCTGTTTCTCTGGCAGTTAACCAAGGCCATAAACTTGAAGATATTTCAGTTATTTGTTTTGGCACTGGATTCATGGGAAATTATATTGCTAACGAAGATACAATGTATTGGGGTTCCGCTCAGTGGTTAAATTCGGCAGATAACGTAAACCAAAATATTTATAACACTAGTCGTATTCCATCTCTCTTTGCTAATGAAGATCGTGTAAACCCAACCCTGAACATGTGTTTAAATGGTACATCTACAAATGAAATACCAACACAATCTAGTCTATTACTTGGCCAGCGATATGCTTATCTTAACCCAGATTTGAAATCAACGTATATCTCAGAAACAGCACATACCTGCAAAGAAATTAATGACATGAAAACATTTGCTGGAGGGGTAGATCTAAAAAGTGCGACTGATGTCATTAATAAATATTGGCAGTAAGACACTAAATAATTCCAATTTATCAAAAACAGCAATATTGAAGTTAGGAAAGACTTAATACAGGCACTA
>NZ_PNDU01000529.1:0-384 GCF_005886635.1 Pseudoalteromonas sp. S558
AAATTTGGGTGAAAAAATGACGAAATTAAAACGCGCAACATATTCAGCGGCAATTAAATTAGAAACGGCTCAGCTTGTAGTAGACCAAGGTTATACGCAAGAAGATGCAGCCAAAGCGATGGGTGTTGGTAAATCAACCGTCAGTAAATGGGTAACTCAATTAAAGCAAGAACGTAATGGTCAGACGCCCTTAGCTTCACCAATGACGCCCGAACAAATTGAAATCCGTGAGCTTAAAAAGCAAATACAACGCATTGAATTAGAAAAGGATATATTAAAAAAGGCTACGGTGAATTCAATAGGTCAATGCAACACCTTATAATTGATTATTAATTAGGTAGTTATGACTGACTTATCAAAACGTGGTTTAAGTGATATTGAAAT
>NZ_PNDU01000530.1:0-2381 GCF_005886635.1 Pseudoalteromonas sp. S558
GCCAGCTATTGACGCGTAAATTCGCCTTGTTTTCACTGAAAATCTCTGGCTAGATAAAATAAATTTAAATATCACGATAATTCAATACGTTAGTAAATCTCTTAACCAGAGTACAGGTTAAGTAATAAAAAAGGGAGCAACCAAGTTGCTCCCTTTTTTATTTAATGCTTTTTTAGCTTACTTGTTTTTCGTCGCTATTTTTGATCGAAGCAACATTATCTGTTTTTTTACTTTTTTCTGAGGCTTTAGCCGGCACAGGATCTTTTGCGCCTTTCAATACAGCCATAAAGTCATCTTTGCTCTTTGCTATTTCCAGGGCTAGTGACTCTATTTGTTGCTCACTTAACGGTACATCTACTTTTTCGAGCATTAGCTCAAGTGACTCTGCTATATCGAGCATTTTGTCATAGGCATCAGCTTCTTTTTTAGTAGTAAACGTCATGCGCTCAACTCCGTTTCGTTCTACAACATATTTAACAACAACAGCCATGATTTCTCCTGCAAGCTTGCGTGGCAATGTGGTTTATAAAAACCATTAGTTTACTGTTTTTATGTACAGTAATGGTTTGTGATGTAATTTGCAAGTTTCTCTTATTATTTTCAGTTCGTTCTAAATTTGACAAAAAACGGTAATTTTACTTTAGTTAAGCAATCACTTGTTTTACCCGCTGCATTACAGGATTTCGGATAGTAGTGATAATGCGCTTAGTTATTCTTTAAGTGACTAATTCTAGCACTTTATTTATTGAATGTTTCCTAAGCAAAATTTAAACAATGTTCGAACAGAATTCAAGGAAGCCAAAATGAAAATATTTAACAGCTTATTGCTTGTAAGTTTATTGTGTTTACTCCCTGCAACTAATATTTATGCTCAGTTATCTGAAATTACTCAACAGATACCGCAATTTGAAGCCATTAGTATAAATAAAGCAGATGCGAGTTTACTAACGAAATTACCAGGAATTGGCAATAAGAAAGCCGAGGCAATCGTTGAGTATAGAGATAAAAATGGTGAATTCACTTCTATAGATGATTTAACTAAAGTTAAGGGGATTGGTAAAAAGCTAATGACTAAGTTGGAGGGAAAAGTTAAGCTTTAAGTCCTATTAAACCGTATTGGCCTTTGACTAAATATATTTAATAATGTGTTAGTCGTGTTTGAGCTGTAAATAGGTTTTTTATTGTTAAACTGATAAGCATAAAGGGCGCTTAAGCGCCCTTATCATAATGTTTTAATGCTTCACTGAGATTTTTTTTAGCGAAGTTAATTTCTATTGGTGTTGTTAATAGCGGGTAGCAAAGCCCGCCAAGGATTAAAAATGGTATTAGGATCCAACCTTTAAATACTGTAAATATTAAAAATAGTGGGCTGAGTAACAACAATTTTATAATACGAAGCAATACGCGTTCAGAAGGTGAAAGCATCGTTAATGAATCAGCGAGAACAGCTTGCCTGTCGCGTATTTTTAAATGCTTTAGTTCTGTAAGTTGACTAGAAAAAAAAGTAAACATAATGACTAAACCGTTCTTTTTAACATTAGGCGACCTGTTATTACGATAAAAAATGTAATAGCAAATAATCCAAATATAATTTCCATCCAAGCAGGCATACTCAAACCCGCAAACTGCCAATCTATGTTTCCGCAATCACCCGTCGCTTGAAAAAAGTGAGGGATCCATTCATGCAAAGGCATAAACGACGGGAAGTTTGGCTCAAACTCGCAGCTAAATGCAAAAGGATCTGTGGTTGTTTGCATATCGATATGTTCGCGTGCGATTAAATAGCCCCAAACACTTGATACTCCCCAGATTGAATAGGCAATAACACGCGTTACTTTACTGTTTGGATTAATTGAGCCAACAATACCAGCTGCAAGCAATCCTAACACCGCAGTACGTTGATAAATACACATTATGCATGGCGCCAGCCCCATTTGGTATTGAAAGAATAGGGCAGTAACTTCAAGTAAAAAAACAATAGCGGTGAATAAAAGCCAGGGTGTACGTTGGGTAGGTAATTGCGCAAGCCAGTTCATAAAAATTCCACGTTTAAATAAAGCATTAGATTATGACTTAGGATAAAGTCTGCGGCAACAAAAAGGGAAAAAGCGACCGAAGTAACTTTTTAAAACAAAATTAATGATCACTTGATACAGCCCCAATTGACGCGGTGTGGTGTTCTACCAAGCCCCATTGGTAACATAAGTTCTGCTATATCGCTTAAGCCTATATTGGTACAGCTAAGGCCCACTATAGCTAGCGCATGATATACCCCGAATTCATTATGCAAGTGCACCACTGACCATAACCCACCAATAAATATGACATTCTGAAGTATTTGCTAATGTAGTAAGTGCGACCAAACTCATTATCGAGGGAAT
>NZ_PNDU01000531.1:0-298 GCF_005886635.1 Pseudoalteromonas sp. S558
TCGGGTTTTTGCTATTTGCTCCCATTTACAACAGTATTAAATCATGTGAGTATTAAGGCCTTAAAAGCACAAAAGGATATTATTATGTTTAAGGTACTACTTCTTTCATTATTTTTTTTTTAAAAAAAAAAAAAAAAAAAACAAAAAAAAAAAAAAAAAAAAAAAAAAAAAAAAAAAAAAAAAAAAAAAAAAAAAAAAAAAAAAAAAAAAAAAAAAAAAAAAAAAAAACGTGGGGGGGGGGGGGGGGGGGGGGGGGGGGGGGGGGGGGGGGGGGGGGGGGGGGGGGGGGGGGGGGGGG
>NZ_PNDU01000532.1:0-560 GCF_005886635.1 Pseudoalteromonas sp. S558
TTAGGAAAGTCACCCCACAAGCTTTTAAATAAAAATGATAGTTGTTATCATGCGTAAACAATAAATAACTGCATACAAAATCATCTATGAGAAAAACTCTTTTTAAAATACACAGTTGGATTGCTCTTATTGCAATCATTCCACTGATTGTTATTAGCATTACAGGCAGTGTATTAGTTTTTAAAAGTGAAATAGATGGCTTGCTGATGCCAAACAGTCATTTTGTTGTAAAAGCATTACCTGAACGCATGCCAATCGATAAATTAATCTCGAATACAGAAAATGCGTACCCTGAGTATGTAATAGGCAGCTGGGAAATATTTAACGGCGATACAGCAGATCGAGTTTATTTAGTGAAACGCGGTACTGAGCAATGGTATAAGTTTCATTTAAATCAATATACTGGTGATATATTGTCAGAGCCTGTCGGCACTAGCCACTATTTTACCGATTGGTTTCTAGAGCTACACTACACGTTTTTACTTAACGACTTCAAAAGTTTACCTGGGCAAACTGGGACTGTACTCGGATTCTTTTTTGCTCTATTTTTATTAGTATTA
>NZ_PNDU01000533.1:0-982 GCF_005886635.1 Pseudoalteromonas sp. S558
AGTTTCAGTTATCATAAAAAATTCTAGTCATTATTTAAGTATGTAATCCTTCAATATAAGATGCACACACTAAACCCTCTTTACTTTTGAGTTAGATATAATTTAACCCACCAATGGTGCAGTTTTCGGCCTTTGTATATTTGAATTTCCTATTTTGATAAACATCCAAATCAGCAAACACTTTAGCAGGGCGTAGATATGCCATGGCGGTTTGCCAATGCTCTATAAGCGCTTGTTCTGTTAGCTCCCAAGGCGCTTCTGATAAGTCAAGGCGAATACCGCCCCAAGATTGAAGCTCTGTTTGCGTTTTTGGTGTGCTCAGTAACAACTCTTGGCCAAACTGCTTCACGTAATGCGGGCCTAAATAAGTGCGCATTGCTAACCCTTTGGGGCCGACCTTAAAATAATCGACGGGTGCTAGTGAAGCAGCACTGCTCACTATTCTTGAATTTTTGTGCTCTGATGACTCAAATGGTCTAGGGTAAACAGGTGTGTCAATATGTACCGAAGCAACATCAGGCTTAAATACTTGCACTAATCGGTCCGCAAACTCGAACAAAGCAGGATAATGCTTACTGTTCAGTTTTGGATCAAACTCAAAAAAAATGTTTTGCCTTGGTGCTACATCAATACTTCCAAAGTACTTTACTGCTTTATTGCGTTTTAAATAAATATGCGCATAACTCCCATACTCTACCGCTTTTATTTTATCTAATATATTATCGCGATTATAGGGCAGCTTGCCTCGCTCTTCTAAACTCCAAAACTGAGGGGCGAATTCAGGGTAACTCTCAATTACATCTAATAATTCAGTAAATAATACTTCATCATTAAGTGGAGCAGCACCTAAAATAGGTACTCTTATCTGAAATGGTGAAAAATCCATTATTTATCCTTTTACTTTAGTCCAATGTTTTTTTGTGAATCCAATCTTTTTAGCTAACGAGTCATCTTGGTGAAATTTTTTTCTGTCTAGCACTTC
>NZ_PNDU01000534.1:0-1289 GCF_005886635.1 Pseudoalteromonas sp. S558
AGCTAATAAACGAAGTCTCAATCGGGCATCTGATGTTGAAGTAATCATTTTATCTAAGTCTTGTGTCATATTTCACCACCTATAAATAGAAACTTATTAGATCACAAAATTAATGGAATTGGTATTACGTCTGCAGAAAAGTAAAAAATGAGGTGATATACATTCGAAATGAAAGCACGCGAAGACATGCTAGTGACGTATTTTCACTTTAATACAATTCCGCTAAAGATATAATTTAATACCAACCTGCATAAATCTTTAAGTAATTTAACGAATTAAATTGCTATAACGCCGTTAAAAATTTCATTTATAACAACTAGATGCAAAATTTCTTGCCCAGTTCTAGCGTGATTTTTTTAACGTTAAATAGACCTTATATGTAAATAGATTAGTATAATAGCTGTATTAAAAGGAATGGATATGTATTAAAGCTTTCCTTTATTAATAAATACCAGATCTAATGCTCGGCATCGATTGAAGTTACTTGCCGATCCCCGCTTTACTGAGGGAAAAAAATAGAACCGAAATCGTTTCTTTTTAAAAGTGAGCAGAAGAAGTGTAAATATTTGGAGCAAAGCATACCTTGATCATGGTTTAGTGGGCTTAAATGCCAAATCACTCATCGGCTGACCTGCAAGACTTAGCCCTGAACAACGTGGCCTTAATAAAATCATATGTAGTCGAAAGCAATCAGCTCAAGCACAAGACGCTTTTAAAAAATTCTAAATAGAAACGGTCCTTAAGATCCCAGGATATGTGTCTCTTGATAACGTGCTTGTTTGGTTTCAAGATGAAGCACGGTTTGGTCAAAGAAGCACAACCACTAAAATCTGGGCAGAGAAAGTAGCAAGACCAAGAGCGATTCAACAGCAGCAATTTGAGTATGCATACCTCTTCGGCGTTGTTTGTAATTAGTAACAGACATACTGAAGGAATGAGAAAGCATTTAAAGCTTATATCAAATCTGTATCTGAGGGTAAGTACTCAGTAGTTATAATTCATCAAGCTGGCTGGCACTCAAGTTATCTTGCTACAAAATTTAACAATCTCGTAATTATCCATCCATTCCCTTATTTACTTAACCTGAGCTCTGGTTAAGGGATTTACTACGTATTGAATCATGGTGATATTTAAATTTATTTTCTCCAGCCAGAGGTTTTCAGTGAAAACAAGGCGACTTTACGCGTCAATCGCTGGCCTATTGCAAGTAAATTCAACGCAGTTAGCGCAGAAAATAGCTGCTAGAGATAGATTTATTATCCTGAGTTCAGGTTATTTGTCTTTCGATT
>NZ_PNDU01000535.1:0-308 GCF_005886635.1 Pseudoalteromonas sp. S558
AATCATTGATCAATTTAACGAATAAAATTGCACTATAACGTAGTTAAAAATTTTTTATTTAGAACAACTAGATACAAAAATTTTTGCCTAGTTCCAGGGCCTGTTGACCTTTGAGGATTGAAATTTGTTCAATCTAGGGGCGATTTAATCGCGGCGCGAGGTTTGTAACCTAGTGGGCTCGGTAACTGCTCCTGCGTTACTCTAATGGCTTACATCCCTGTAAGAATAAGTAAAAACCGAGCAACAAAGAGTTAATCGTCCCTAGATCGAGCTCAAAGGGCAGCGCATGTTTGGCATTTATGCTGCGT
>NZ_PNDU01000536.1:0-383 GCF_005886635.1 Pseudoalteromonas sp. S558
CCGTTATAAATACTACTTTTACTACTATTTGGCGCTAACTCTTTGTATTCGCTATGGGTTGCGCGTGTTAAATCAATAGAAGAGCTGGCTGTATGCTCGTTACTGGCAGCCTTATGTTTTGCACCTTGCTCGCTGTTAGCTGTATTACTAGTGTCTGTTCCGCTATTGTCTGCATCGCTTGTGTTTGATTGCACTGCTTGGCTTTGCGGGTTACCAAAACTATCCCACTGGTAGTGTGTGGTTGTATCAGTACTTGAGGTTGCCAGTGTTTGTTGTATTAACTGCCCGAGGCTGTTGTATTCAAAATTGATATTGTGGCTGCTTACACCTGCGGTTTTACGGGCAATAAGCTGGTTGATGCTGTCGTAGTTGTACGTACAGGT
>NZ_PNDU01000054.1:0-30182 GCF_005886635.1 Pseudoalteromonas sp. S558
GAATAAAACCTCAAGCGTCTACTTTTAATACCAATTGCATTAAATTAATGATCTATTATAGCGACAAGAAAATAGCTCAATAACAAGGCTAAAATTATGATACATAGCTGCTCTATATAAATAATTTTTTACGTAGTTAGTGAGTTATTTAATACGCTAAAGTGATCATGTTTTAATAAAATTGGTACAATAATGCTCAAGGGATAGATGCAAAAACGGCTGAATAAATCAGCCGTTTTCAAAATTATTAAACTCAGTTAGCTAATAACTGAATCTACAAGCTTTTTAGCTTCTTTTTCTAGCAATGCTAAATGCGCTTCACCTTTGAAAGATTCAAGGTAAATTTTATAAATATCTTCGGTACCTGAAGGACGCGCTGCAAACCAGCCGTTTTCGGTGACCACTTTTAGACCGCCGATAGCGGCATCGTTACCCGGTGCATGAGTCAACTTTTGCAAAATAGGTTCGCCAGCAAGCGTATCGGCTTTAACATCAGCGGCACTCAATGCTTTTAAACGTGATTTTTGACCACTTGTTGCGGGTGCATCAAGGCGTTTATAAATTGGAGAGCCAAATTCTTGCTCTAACTCTTTATAAAGTGCTGATGGTGTTTTACCTGTTACGGCCAATATTTCTGCAGCAAGCAGCCCCATAATAAAGCCGTCTTTATCTGTACACCATACAGAGCCATCAAAACGTAAAAATGCAGCACCTGCACTTTCTTCGCCACCAAAAGCAAGTTTTCCTTTGCTTAGACCTTCAACAAACCATTTAAAACCCACAGGTACTTCTTTTACTTTACGGTTGTTTCGCAAAGCGACCTTGTCGATCATAGAGCTAGAAACCAGTGTTTTACCAATCTCTACATTAGAGTTCCAATCTCGGTGTTTAAGTAAGTAGTCTATAGCAACTGCTAAAAAGTGATTTGGATTCATTAAACCATCTGGCGTTACAATACCGTGACGGTCGTAGTCAGGATCGTTACCAATCGAAATATCAAAATCATCTTTCAATGCAATAAGATTAGCCATTGAATAAGGCGATGAGCAGTCCATACGAATTTTGCCATCTTTATCCAGCGGCATAAAAGCAAAGCGAGGGTCGACAACATCATTAACAACGGTTAAATCTAAATTATATTTTTTTGCTATGACAGGCCAAAAATGTATACCTGAACCACCCAGGGGATCGATGCCTATTTTGATACCTGCATCGCTAATTGCTTTTAAATTAACAATATTTGCTAAGTCATCAATGTATGGCGTCATCAAATCTTCGTATCGAATAAAACCTGAGCGCGATGCTTTAGCGAATGGAAATAACTCAACTTCAACTAAATCTTCTAATAATAGCTGATTAGCTCTGTCTTCAATCCATTTCGTTACGTCGGTATCAGCAGGCCCGCCATTAGGTGGGTTATATTTAAAACCACCATCTTCAGGAGGATTATGCGAAGGCGTAACGACAATACCATCTGCTAATTCATTTGGGTGTAGCTTATTATGGCTGACAATGGCGTGGCTGATCACAGGTGTTGGAGTAAAATCGCCGTTTTCTTGTGTGATCACTTGCACTTCGTTAGCAACCAGTACTTCAATGGCGGAGTTAAACGCGGCCTCACTCAATGCGTGTGTATCTTTACCTAAAAATAACGGACCAAAAATATCATTTTGTTTTCTGTAATCGCAAATAGCCTGTGTAATAGCTAAAATATGCGACTCGTTAAATTTAACATCGTAAGAACAACCTCTATGGCCTGATGTACCAAAAGCAACACAATGCTCTGGGAATTGTTCAAGATCGGGTTCATTTAAGTAATAGGCAGAAACTAATTTTGGAACATTAACCAGCGCCGATTGTGGAGCTGTTTTGCCTGCGCCTGAGTGAATAGCCATTATATTTCCTTACAAGTAATCGCGAATTTTTTCAGCTTGCTCTGCACTATATCCAAGGCAAAGAGCAACTTCATGAAGCATCATTTTTTTACGCGTTGTATTAGAGTTCGTCATAACCCAATATTCACTATCAGTTATGTTTTTAGGATTCATACTGCTGCCGCTATTAACTAAGGCTTCTTTGCTGGTAGCAAAATATACTCGGTCGCGACCTTTAATATCTAATACGGCCGAAAAATCAGTTTTATGAGTGCGGTAAAATGCACTTAAAATAAACAAAAAACGCCCTACAACGCCTTTTTGCATTGCCAGTTCTTCTTTGTTCAATACATTAAAAACATTATCATTTTTTTGCTTCACCGGTGTGACAGCAAGCATTTTTTGTTTTTTTGATGGCTCAACAGCTAGCTCAGAGGTCTTCAATGCGGAGGTAGACATTGTCGCAGTTTGATTATTTTGAGTTAGTTCTACGTTTGCAGATTGAATTTTTTCGCCACTCAGATTTAATAAACGACGTAAAATAGTGGATGCACTTTCGCCAATACTTTGCGTATTGCTTGCAATATATTGATATAACTCGTCGTCTATGTCGATTTGTTTCATGTTCTTCCTGTTATTACGGGTCACATTTTTTCTCCCGACTGATTATACCCAAACCAATTAGAAATGCGAGTTACAACAAGCACTCCCAACAACATATACTGCAAACATATAAATAGACTATTATTTAACGCCCTCTTGTTGATTTAACATCCAAAAGCCCAATTAAATAAATAGTCGCTGTATTTTTTGCTTTTTAATGCAATGCTCGGCAAACTATGGCCAAATTTTCAGGAGGCGTGTATGCAGTTAAATTACAAGCAACAAGGGCAAGGTCCTAATGTTATTTTGATCCACGGGCTTTTTGGATCATTAGAAAACTTAAATGTAATCGCCAAGCCATTAAGTGAACACTTTAATGTTATAAACGTTGATTTACGTAACCATGGCCTGTCACCTCATAGCGATGAGATGAACTATCCTGCAATGGCACAAGATCTTGTTGTATTACTAGATCACTTAAATATAGATAAAGCACACTTAGTTGGGCACTCCATGGGTGGTAAAGTCGCAATGGAATTAGCACTTACCCACCCTGAGCGAGTAAATAAACTAGTCGTACTTGATATTGCCCCCGTTAGCTATCCGCCACGCCATACAAAAATACTGCAAGCATTAAAAGCGGTTGCAGCGCAATCAATCGACGATCGAAAACAAGCCGATACACTAATGCAGCCTTTTATTGAAGAGCTTGGGGTCCGACAGTTTTTGCTTAAAAGCCTTGCTAAAAATGAGCAAGGTCAATTTGCATGGCGATTTAACTTAAATGTGCTTGATGAAAAATATTCAACAATTACAGCCAACGTTAATGAAAACAATTCTTGTTTATGCGATACTCTTTTTATCAAAGGGAATGATTCTGACTATATTCTGCCTGAGCATCGTAGTGTAATTACAGCGCGCTTTAAAAACACCAAAGCTAAAATCATTCATGGCGCAGGACATTGGCTTCATGCACAAAAGCCACTTGCTGTTAATAAAGCAATAAATGACTTTTTAACTGCGATTTAAAGTAATTTTAATCGCGTGTTTTTGATTTTGCGTACTAAATATATGTATATTTATATGCTATAGTACGCGCCGTTTAATTTAAAGGTTATACGTTGATGGTCAGTCAGTTAATTAACGAATTTGATACCCTAGGGTTGTATTTTGGCTTAGCCGGTATTTTCATATTCATCGGCATGGCAATTAAAGACGTACTAAAAAGTGGTAATGTGCCTAAGTTCGGACAGTATATTGTTTGGGGCGTACTCTTTTTAGGGTGTTCAGGCTTTATTGCTAAAGGGCTTATTCAAGTATTTTGGCAAGGCGCAGGTGTAGGTTAAGCATGGCGAAGTCAGAAACAGATAGAACAACACTCGATTTATTTGAATACGAAAAACGCCCCGGCAGACCTAAAACCAATCCCCTTTCTCGGGATATGCAGTTAAAGGTAAATAAACGTAATCAAATAAAAAGAGATAAAGCACGTGGTCTAAAGCGTGTTGAATTTAAAGTTTCATCGCAGTTATATCAAGCATTGAGTGATATGGCAGATGCACAAAATATTAGCCGCAGTGCGCTGATTGAAACGATTTTACAAGAAAGATTGGCTATTGATACATAAAAGGTTTTAAATCCATGGCAAGTGTAGGCATTTTTTTCGGAAGTGACACAGGTAACACAGAACACGTAGCAAAAATGATCCAAAAAGAATTGGGTAAAAAGCTAGTGGCTGTTCATGATATTGCAAAAAGCTCTAAAGAAGAGATTGCTGAATTTGATTTAATCTTATTCGGTATCCCTACTTGGTACTACGGTGAAGCGCAATGTGACTGGGATGACTTTTTCCCAGAGCTTGAAGAAGTTGACTTTGAAGGTAAACTTGTTGCTATTTTTGGTTGCGGAGACCAAGAAGATTACGCTGAGTACTTTTTGGATGCTATGGGCATGATCAACGATATCGTGACTGAACGTGGCGCGATTGTTGTCGGCCATTGGCCAAGTGATAGCTATGACTTTGAAGCATCAAAAGGTATGGCTGACGACAAGCATTTTGTTGGTTTGGGTATCGACGAAGACCGTCAACCTGAGCTTACAGAACAGCGTGTTAAAGCATGGTCTGCTCAAGTATATGAAGAAATGTGTTTAAGTGAATTAGCTGACTAATTTTCTGCGCATTACACTAACTGTTTAAATAATTATCAAACAGTTAGTGTTTTAAGCTTTAGTGACAATATAAATCAATTGTTCTTTGCACTTCACGCTTAGGCACGTTATCCTGTTTATTGCTAATGTGTCGTGTACATCTTTGCAAGATGTCTAGTATAACCAAATAAAATTGAGACAGATTTAATGACTGATCATAACTTGGAACTTAAAAAAGCCGGTTTAAAAGTAACTTTACCGCGTATTAAAATATTAGAGATTTTACAATCTCCAGATAACCAACACATCAGCGCTGAAGATGTTTACAAAATTCTTTTGGATCTAGGTGAAGAAATCGGTCTTGCGACTGTATATCGTGTACTTAACCAATTTGATGATGCGGGTATTGTAAGCCGTCATCACTTTGAAGGCGGTAAATCTGTATTTGAACTCTCTGGAAGTACGCACCACGATCATTTAGTATGTTTAAAATGTGGTAAAGTTGTAGAGTTTGAAGATGACATGATTGAACGTCGTCAACTTGAGATTTCTGAAGAAAATGGTATTAAACTTACAAACCATTCTTTATATTTATACGGTGAGTGTAACGATAAAGTAGCGTGTAAAGCATTTAGCGATGCAAACAGCTAATACCGCTTTTAAAAGCAATAAAAAAACCTGCTAAGTGCAGGTTTTTTTGTGTCTAAATTACGATAGTATATAGTGAGCTGGTATAAATACAGGCTCATTATTAAACGTAGCTACTGTGTTTTAGACCATGAATCGCGAAGACCCACTGTTTGGTTAAATACCACATTCTCTGATTTAGAATCACGAGAGAAATAACCTGTACGCTCAAACTGAAAACCCTGCTCTGCTTGTGAATTAGCAAGTGATGGCTCTAGTTTCGCGTTTGATAAAACAACCAGTGACTCTGGGTTCAGTGTTGTTTCAAACTCTTCAGCGGCGGCTGGGTTTGCCACGCTAAATAAACGGTCATATAAACGTACTTCTGCAGTGATAGACTCTGGTGCTGAAACCCAGTGAATAACGCCTTTTACTTTACGTCCATCACTTGGGTTTTTACCAAGTGTTTCGCTGTCGTAAGTACAAAAAATAGTTGTGATTTCGCCGTTTTGGTCTTTTTCAACACGTAGGGCTTTAATAACATAAGCACCACGTAAGCGTACTTCTTTATCAAGTACTAAGCGCTTAAACTTATTGTTTGCTTCTTCTTTAAAATCTTCACGTTCGATATAAATTTCACGAGTAAACGGTACATCACGGCGACCCATCTCTTCTTTATTTGGGTGATTAGCCACAGATAAAACTTCAACCTTGTCTGCATCGTAGTTTTCAATAACGATTTTAACAGGATCGAGTACGGCCATCGCACGTGGTGCATTTTCATTTAAATCTTCACGGATACACGCTTCAAGCATACCCATTTCAACCATATTCTCTTGTTTTGTTACGCCAATGCGCAAACAAAACTCACGAATTGACCCCGGTGTATAACCACGACGACGTAGACCTGCAATTGTAGGCATACGTGGATCATCCCACCCTTCAACAAAGTTATTTACTACTAAATCACTTAGCTTACGCTTAGACATAATAGTGTATTCAAGATTCAAGCGTGAAAACTCAATTTGCTGTGGGTGACACTCTAGACTGATATTATCAAGTACCCAATCATATAAACGACGGTTATCTTGAAACTCGAGTGTACATAACGAATGTGTAATGCCTTCAAGTGCATCTGAAATACAGTGCGTAAAGTCATACATTGGGTAAATGCACCACTTATCTGCTGTTTGGTGGTGATGTGCAAAACGAATACGGTAAATAATTGGATCGCGCAGCACCATAAATGAGCTTGCCATATCAATTTTTGCACGCAGAACACACTCGCCTTCTTTGAATTCACCCGCACGCATTTTTTCAAATAATGCGAGGTTTTCTTCAACCGCTGTATCTCTGTATGGGCTGTTTTTACCTGGCTCTTTTAATGTGCCACGGTACTGGCGCGCTTCGTCTGCTGTTAAAAAACACACGTACGCTAAGCCTTTATTAATTAACTCAACAGCGTAACCATATAAAGTATCAAAATAGTTAGAAGAATACTTTATATCGCCATCCCAATTAAAGCCTAACCACTGTACATCTTCTTTTATAGAATTAACGTAGTTAATGTCTTCTTTTTCAGGATTTGTATCATCAAAACGTAGGTTACATAAACCATTGTAGTCTTTCGCAATACCAAAATTTAAACAAATTGATTTTGCATGGCCAATATGTAAAAAGCCGTTTGGTTCAGGTGGAAAACGTGTATGCGTTGTTGCATGCTTTCCACTTGCTAAATCTTCATCAATTCGGGTTCTAATAAAGTTACTTGGGCGATTCTCAATTTCCGCCATAGGAGTGCAATCCTCTAAATATTACGTAATAACAAAACTAATCCATTATTACAAAAACAGTCACTAACATACAGCAATAGATTAAGGTTTATTTTAGATATTGATTAGCTTTAATTCACTTGAACTGTTGTTTATCAATAAAATTTGTTTTAGCGCAATATTTAGGTCATCAAAGCCAATTATAGTAAGCCGATAACCTACTTTATAAGGATTCGAAGATGGCTACACTTAACCAACATCGCGTATATATTCCAACAAATGCACGTGCTAACCACTACTTATTAGCTGAAATAACCCCTAACGAAGCGTTTTATAATAGCTTTAGCACTATAAATTGTTGCTATGAGCGTATTGCGCGTCAGTTATTTGCGTGTTGTGATGAGTACGAACTCCATAACGTACATTTGCTAGCAAACGATATGCTACCTGTGGTGCGTTTTCATGATGAGGCTTATCAATTAGAAACGGATAAGCAAATGTTGTTTTTTTATAACCCTCGCTATCACGAAGCCCATAAACTTTATTACACACCAAATACACAGAGCAAAAAAATACGTTTGTTATTTCTCGCAACAGGTGAAGATTTACGTGCAAACTCAGCGCAATTTCATAATAAAGTACAAAAAGTTTTAAATCTGTTACAAGGACAATTATTTATAAATCAATCTCAATTTAAATTGCGCGATCACCAACATCTTACTTACGATTTATTTGCTAAAGAGAAAGGCAATAAAGAAAGCTATGGTTACAAGCTAAGAAGCCTCTACCCGCGTTATCAATCTAGGCAATGTAATATACCGGATGAATATGCCGAGATGACATACGCAACGTTTACTATTCCCGTGTCCCGAGCTATCAAAACGCAATTTCAAACACTGGTGAATAATCACGATTTCGGAAAATTTTACGACTACTTTGCAGATAGTTTTGAGCGTGTATGTAAAAATAACAAGCTAACACATGGTGCAATGGTCGCCAATGGTGCGATACCTATTATCCGAAATAGTAAAATAGATAACAATGAAGGCAATGCTGAACTACAAAAACTGAGTTTTGACGTTGAATCAATAGAAAGCCAAATCAAATGCTTTTATGAAGCAAGCAAACTTGTCGAAACCATACACTTTGTCGTTGCTGCTACCAACCAAAATAAACATGAGATAGGCTATGGGCGATTTATGAATCAAGTAGAAAAAACAATTCACAGTTTATGTGATGAACTTTCTATAAATAAACAGCGCCAAGACTTATCGGTACGCTTTTTTCAGCATATCAGTTACCCATTCTAAAATTTTTTACCGGATAACAAAAAGGCTCGCATAAGCGAGCCTTTTTTAAGAAAAATAAGCGATTACCAGCCTGTTTTCTCTTTAAGTGCTTTACCAATATCAGCAAGTGAACGTACAGTTTTTACGCCCGCAGCTTCTAATGCAGCAAATTTCTCATCAGCAGTACCTTTACCGCCTGCGATGATCGCGCCAGCGTGACCCATACGCTTACCTTCTGGTGCAGTAACACCAGCAATGTAAGATACTACAGGTTTAGTTACGTTAGCTTTGATGTACTCTGCAGCTTCTTCTTCTGCAGTACCACCAATTTCACCAATCATTACGATTGCTTCAGTTTGTGGATCTTTTTCGAACATTTCTAAAACGTCGATAAAGTTAGTACCTGGAATTGGATCACCACCAATACCAACACACGTAGACTGACCAAAACCAGCATCCGTAGTTTGCTTAACTGCTTCGTACGTTAAAGTACCAGAGCGAGAAACGATACCTACTTTACCAGGTTTGTGGATGTGGCCAGGCATGATACCAATCTTAGTCTCACCAGGAGTAATAACACCTGGACAGTTAGGACCGATCATACGAGTACCTGTTTGATCTAGTTTAACTTTAACGTCAACCATATCAAGTGTCGGGATACCTTCAGTGATACAAACAATCAGCTCGATGCCAGCATCGATAGCTTCTAAGATTGCATCTTTACAGAAAGGAGCTGGTACGTAGATAACTGAAGCAGTTGCGCCAGTTTCTTGAACAGCATCACGAACTGTGTTGAATACAGGAAGACCAAGGTGCGTTTGACCGCCTTTACCTGGGCTTACACCACCAACCATTTGTGTACCGTACTCAAGCGCTTGCTCTGAGTGGAAAGTACCTTGGCCACCAGTGAAACCTTGACAGATAACTTTTGTATCTTTATTGATTAATACAGACATTATTTGCCCTCCGCAGCAGCAACAACTTTCTCAGCAGCGTCTGTTAGTGATTCAGCAGCAATGATATCTAGACCTGAGTTCTTAAGAACTTCACGACCTAATTCAGCATTAGTACCTTCTAAACGTACAACTACAGGTACATTTACGCCAACTTCTTTAACTGCGCCAATGATACCTTCAGCAATCATGTCACAACGTACGATACCGCCAAAGATGTTTACTAAAACAGCTTTAACATTATCGTCAGAAAGGATGATTTTGAATGCTTCAGAAACACGTTCTTTAGTCGCGCCGCCGCCAACATCTAGGAAGTTAGCCGGTTTGCCGCCGTGTAGGTTTACGATGTCCATAGTACCCATTGCTAGGCCTGCACCGTTAACCATACAACCAACATTGCCATCTAGAGCAACGTAGTTAAGCTCGAAGCTTGCTGCGTGTGCTTCACGTGCATCTTCTTGAGATGGATCGTGGAACTCACGGATTTTAGGCTGACGGTAAAGTGCATTACCATCAATACCGATTTTGCCGTCAAGACAGTGAAGGTTACCTTCGTCTGTGATTACTAACGGGTTGATTTCAAGTAGTGCGAAATCAAAATCAGTGAACATTTTACCAAGACCCATAAAGATCTTAACAAACTGCTTCATTTGTACTGGGTTAAGACCCAATTTGAAACCAAGTTCACGTGCTTGGTAAGCTTGAGGACCTACTAACGGGTCGATTTCAGCTTTGTGGATAAGCTCTGGTGTTTCTTCTGCAACAGTTTCAATTTCAACGCCGCCTTCAGTAGACGCCATGAAAACTACTTTACGAGATGCACGGTCAACTACTGCACCTAGGTACAATTCGTTAGCAATGTCAGTACAGCTTTCAACTAAAATTTTAGCTACTGGCTGGCCTTTCTCGTCTGTTTGGTAAGTAACTAGGTTTTTACCCAACCAGTTAGCTGCAAACGCTTTTACTTCGTCGATAGTTTTAACTAGCTTTACACCGCCAGCTTTGCCACGTCCACCTGCGTGAACCTGAGTTTTAACAACCCACATATCACCGCCGATCTTTTCAGCAGCTGCTGCAGCTTCTTCAGGTGTATCGCAAGCGAAACCTTGAGAAACTGGTAAACCATATTCGGCAAAAAGTTGTTTTGCCTGATACTCATGCAAATTCATGATGCTTTATCCAATTTTTTATACTAAAAGAGCTGACTATTTTTATAAACAGACAACTATCCCAAATTGCGCACCTAGTATAGTTCCCAAGGCTTAACATGAAAACCCCAGTACGACCAAAGGCGCAAAAAAAAAGCTGTGAATCTTCATTCACAGCTTACATTTCATACAACTAGATTAAACATCTAGCAATAAGCGAGTTGGATCTTCAAGTAACTCTTTAATAGTCACTAAGAAACCAACAGATTCTTTACCATCAATGATACGGTGATCATAAGAAAGTGCTAAATACATCATAGGCAGTATTTCTACTTTACCATTAACCGCCATAGGACGGTCTTGGATTTTATGCATGCCCAAAATTGAAGACTGTGGCAAGTTAATAATAGGTGTAGATAGTAATGAACCAAATACGCCACCATTAGTAATAGTGAAGTTACCGCCGGTCATATCAGCAAGCGTTAGCTTTCCATCACGACCTTTAAGTGCTAATTCACGAATACCTTTTTCGATTTCAGCAACAGATAGTTTGTCACAATCTTTAAGTACTGGTGTAACTAAACCGCGAGGTGTAGATACTGCAATGCTGATATCAAAATAATTATGGTAAACGATGTCGTCGCCATCAATTGATGCATTAACGTCAGGGAAGCGTTTAAGTGCTTCAGTAACTGCTTTCACATAGAAAGACATGAAACCTAAACGAATACCGTGGCGCTTTTCAAATACTTCTTGGTACTGCTTACGAAGGCTCATGATTGGTTCCATGTTCACTTCGTTGAATGTTGTTAACATTGCAGTTGAATTTTTAGCTTCAAGTAGACGTGTTGCAATCGTTTTGCGTAAACGCGTCATTGGAACACGTTTTTGAGTGCGATCGCCCATCGGTGCTGCTGGAGCAGAAGCTTCTGCTTTTTTAGCTGCTGGCGCTGGGGCTTTTAAGAACGTATCAACGTCTTCTTTAGTTACACGGCCATTTTTACCCGTGCCTTTAATTTTAGAAGCATCAAGGCCTTTCTCAGCAATTAAACGACGAACTGATGGTGTTAACACATCTGAATTTTCGCTTGAATCTGCTGCTGGCGCTGCGTCTGCTTTTGCAGCAGGTGCCACTGGTGCACCCCCAGCCTTAACTGAACCAATAACTTGTTCACCTAATACAGTATCGCCTTCGCCGTGAATGATCTCACCCATGATGCCATCGTCTTGAGCAACTACTTCAAGAACAACTTTATCTGTTTCAATATCTACCAAGTTTTGGTCACGTGTTACCGCGTCACCTGGTTGTACATGCCATGTAGCAATTGTTGCGTCTGCAACTGATTCTGGAAGTACAGGTACTTTAATGTCCACTTCTTTACCTTCTGATGCTGGTGCTGATTGCGCCGCTGGCGCGTCTTCTGATTTAGCGGGTGCTGATTCTTTTGTAGATGAACCTTCACTTGCTGGCGCTGCATCAGCATCACCAAGTAAACCCATAACTTGATCGCCAAGTACGGTTGCACCTTCTTCTTGTGATATTTCTGTGATCACACCATCATGCTGTGCAACCACTTCTAAAACCACTTTGTCTGTTTCAATGTCTACTAAGTTTTGATCACGAGTTACTTTGTCGCCAACACTTACATGCCATGTAGCAACGGTAGCATCTGCAACCGACTCAGGAAGAACAGGAACTTTAATTTCTGTGCTCATTGCTTATCCTTTATTTTCTATAGTAAGCGCGTCGGCAACGAGCGCTTGTTGTTCTTTAGTATGTACTGACATGTAACCACACGCTGGTGATGCAGAGGCTTTACGACCTGCATACTTTAATTTAGCACCTTGTGGGATTGCATCAACAAAGTGATGCTGTGAACAATACCATGCACCTTGGTTTTGCGGCTCTTCTTGACACCATACAAAATCAGTAACGTGTTGATAGCGTTCCATAATCGTTTGCATTTCATCGTGTGGGAACGGATATAACTGTTCAACACGTACAATTGCAACATTATCTTGTTCAAGCTTACGACGCTCTTGTAATAGTTCGTAGTAAACTTTACCACTACAAAATACAACGCGTTCTACTTTCTCAGGCTTAATATCATCGATTTCGTCGATCATATTGTGGTAAATACCTTGTGAAAGCTCTTCAAGAGATGAAGTTGCCAGCGGATGACGTAATAACGATTTAGGCGTCATAACAATCAATGGACGACGAAGTGGTCGAACCGATTGACGACGAAGCATAGCGTAAACTTGTGCCGGAGTAGACGGAACACACACTTGCATATTGTGATCTGCACACAGCTGTAAGAAACGCTCTAAACGTGCTGAACTATGCTCTGGGCCTTGACCTTCATAGCCATGTGGTAACAAAATTGTAAGACCACATAAACGGCCCCATTTTTGCTCACCAGAACTTAAGAACTGGTCAAATACAACTTGTGCGCCATTAGCAAAATCACCAAATTGTGCTTCCCATATTACGAGAGACTTAGGTTCAGCGGTAGCATACCCATATTCGAACGCAACAACAGCTTCCTCAGATAAAACAGAATCAAAGACTTCAAATGTACCTTGTTCTTCACTTAGATGCTGTAAAGGCGTATATGTTGTACCATCGAATTGACCATGAACAACGGCATGACGATGGAAGAATGTACCACGGCCTGTGTCTTGTCCTGTTAAACGAATGTCAGTACCTTCAGACGCAATTGTTGCATAGGCTAAAGTTTCAGCCATACCCCAATCAAGTGGTTTTTCACCGGCAGCCATTAGCTTTCGATCGTCATAAATCTTTTTAACGCGAGATTGAGCTTTATGTTGCTCTGGGTAAGATGCTACTTTCTCACCAAGTGCTTTTAATTCTTCAACTGATACACTTGCATCGTAATCCACGTCCCATTCATGACCAATATATTTGGCCCACTCAGAAGAATGTGAAGTCTCTGGCTGAATTTCTGAAACAACGCAGCTACCTTTATCTAGTGCATCTCGGTACTCATCAGCAAGGGCTTTAATTTCTTGTTCAGAAAAAGAGCCTTCGGCAATAAGTTGATCTGCATAGATTAAACGCGGAACAGGATGCTTTTTGATTTTTTGGTACATAACAGGCTGAGTAGCATTAGGCTCATCAGCTTCATTGTGACCATGGCGACGGTAACACACTAAATCTATTACAACGTCACGCTTAAACTGGTTTCTGAAATCAAGTGCAAGTTGTGTAACAAACGCGACTGCTTCAGGATCATCAGAATTAACATGGAATATTGGAGCCTGCACCATTTTTGCGATGTCAGTACAATACGGCGTTGAACGAACGTCGTCTTGTTTTGATGTAGTAAAGCCCACTTGGTTATTAACAACGATACGAATACTACCACCACAACTAAATGCATTAGTTTGTGACATGTTAAACGTTTCTTGAACAACACCTTGACCAGCAATCGCAGAATCACCATGGATGGTAATAGGTAGTGCTTTAATGCCTGATTTGTCGCCTAAGCGGTCTAGACGACCACGGACTGAGCCCATTACAACAGGGTTCACAATCTCTAGGTGAGACGGATTAAATGCAAGCGCCATGTGCACGTTGCCACCTTTGGTAGCAAAGTCAGATGAGTAACCCATGTGGTATTTAACATCGCCTGAGCTCAATGTTTCTTTATGTATTCCAGCAAACTCATCAAATAATTCTGATGGATTTTTGCCAAGTACATTCACAAGCACATTTAAACGACCACGGTGAGCCATACCAATAACAGCTTCTTGTTGGCCGCTTTCGCCTGCTCGGTGAATAAGCTCTTTTAGCATAGGAACCAACGCATCGCCACCTTCCAGTGAGAAGCGCTTAGCACCTGGGAACTTAGCCCCTAAATATTTTTCAAGTCCATCAGCTGCCGTTAATCCTTTAAGGATACGAAGCTTTTCTTCTTTTTCGAATTTAGGCCTAGACTGAACAGACTCTAAACGCTGTTGTAACCAACGTTTTTCTTCTGTTGATGTGATGTGCATATACTCAGCGCCAATCGAACCACAGTATGTAGTTTTTAGTGCTTGGTATAGTTCACCTAAAGGCATAGTATCGCGGCCAACGGCAAACGATCCTACGTTAAACTCGCGGTCAAAATCACTTGAAGATAAGTCGTGGTAATCTAGCTCTAAATCTCGTACACGCTCTCGTTCCCAAATACCTAATGGATCTAGGTTTGCATTTTGGTGTCCACGAAAACGGAAAGCATTAATAAGTTGTAGAACTTTGACCTGTTTTAGGTCACCGCCACTACCCTCTGCTACCACTACTTCTCTATGCTTGTTTTTGGCAAGCTGTGCAAACTGCGCTCGAACTTCTGAATGTTTTACTTCAACATCCACACCATTAACTTTAGGTAATTGTTCGAACACTTCTCGCCATTCTTCTGGCACAGAAGTCGCATCGTCTAAATACGCTTCATAAAGCTCTTCTACATAAGCAACGTTGCCGCCGTTTAAATGTGAAGATTCTAGCCATGCCTTCATCACACCTTCGTGCATTTATAAGCCCTTTTCTTTAGCGCAGAAATTAATAGTTATTATAACAAGATGGCTAATAATCTCTATTAGCCATCTTACAATTACTAAGTAATCAAACCGCTCGGTTTAATAACATAGATTTGATTTGTCCAATTGCTTTGGTCGGGTTAAGACCCTTAGGACAAACGCTAACACAGTTCATGATACTGTGACAACGGAACACGCTGAACGCATCGTCTAAATCTGCTAAACGCTCTTCAGTTGCTGTATCTCGGCTATCAGCTAAGAAACGGTAAGCATGAAGAAGGCCTGCTGGACCTATGAACTTGTCTGGATTCCACCAGAACGAAGGACACGATGTTGAACAACATGCACACAAAATACACTCGTATAGCCCATCTAATTTATCACGTTCTTCAATAGATTGAAGACGCTCGCCTGCAGCAGGCGTATCATTAATTAGATAAGGCTTAACTTTTTCGTATTGAGTGTAGAACTGACTCATGTCAATAACAAGGTCACGAACCACTGGCAATCCTGGTAATGGACGAACTACTATTTTACCTTTGCCATTTTTTTGTAGCGTTGATAAAGGAGTAATACATGCTAAACCATTTTTACCATTCATGTTAACACCGTCAGATCCACACACACCTTCACGGCATGAACGACGAAAAGATAATGTAGGATCTTGTTCTTTTAAAAGAATAAGTGCGTCCAACACCATCATGTCGTGACCTTCCTCTGTTTGCAAGGTGTATTCTTGCATACGAGGAGAGTTGTCAACATCTGGATTATAACGATAAACTGAAAATTGTACTTGTGCCATCGTCTGTCTCCTAGTAAACACGTGCTTTAGGTGGGAAAGCTTCACGCGTTTTAGGCGCATAGTTTACATCACGCTTGCTCATTTCATCCGTTAAAGGATTGAATACTGAGTGACATAACCAGTTTTCGTCATCACGATCTGGGAAGTCAAAGCGAGAATGTGCACCACGGCTTTCTGTACGGAAGTTTGCAGCTACTGCAGTTGAGTAAGCTGTTTCCATTAAGTTATCAAGTTCTAGACATTCGATGCGCTGCGTGTTGAAATCTGATGATTTATCATCAAGACGTGCATGTTGCAGACGTTCACGAATTTCTTTAAGTTCTTGAAGACCTGTAGCCATTGAATCACCTTCACGGAATACCGAAAAGTTGAGCTGCATACATTGCTGCAAGTCTTTTTTGATTTGAACTGGATCTTCACCTTGCCCAGTCGTTGAATTTTCCCAACGATTGTAACGTGCAAGTGATGTTTCTAAATCAGACTCTGACGCGGCTTTAGATATTTCAACGTCATTAAGGTATTTACCTAAGAAGTTACCAGCAGCACGGCCAAATACAACTAAATCAAGTAATGAGTTACCACCTAAGCGGTTTGCACCGTGTACAGATACACAGGCAATCTCACCTACTGCAAATAAACCTTGAACTACTTTTTCGTTGCCTTGAGCATCGATTTGTAGCGCTTGGCCATTTACGTTAGTTGGCACACCACCCATCATGTAATGACACGTTGGGATTACTGGAATTGGCTCTTTTGCAGGGTCAACGTGAGCAAATGTTTTAGCAAGATCACAAACACCTGGAAGACGTAAATTAAGCGTTTCTTCACCTAAATGGTCAAGTTTTAGCTTAAGATGTGGACCCCAAGGACCGTCACAACCACGACCTTCACGAATTTCTGTCATCATTGAACGTGCAACAACATCACGAGACGCTAAGTCTTTCGCGTTTGGTGCATAACGCTCCATGAAGCGCTCGCCATCTTTATTTAAAAGATAACCGCCTTCACCACGACAACCTTCTGTTACTAGCGTACCAGCACCGGCTATACCTGTTGGGTGGAACTGCCACATTTCCATGTCTTGCATAGAAATACCAGCACGTGTTGCCATACCAACGCCATCACCTGTATTGATGTGAGCATTTGTTGTTGATGCAAAAATACGACCTGCACCACCAGTAGCAAGTACTACGGCTTTAGATTTGAAATAAGTGATTTCACCTGTTTCAATCTCAATTGCAGTACACCCTACTACATCACCATTATCGTTTTTAACTAAATCAAGTGCATACCATTCAGAGAATACATTTGTCTTGTTTTTTACGTTTTGTTGATAAAGAAGGTGTAATAAAGCATGACCAGTTCGGTCAGCTGCAGCGGCTGTACGCGCGGCTTGTTCACCACCAAAGTTTTTCGATTGACCACCGAAAGGACGTTGGTAAACACGGCCATTTTCAAAACGAGAAAATGGTAGACCCATGTTTTCTAATTCTGTAATAGCTTCTGGGCCTGTTTGACACATGTATTCGATCGCGTCTTGGTCACCGATAAAATCGGAACCTTTAACGGTATCGTACATATGCCATTCCCAGTTGTCTTCGTGTGAATTACCAAGCGCTACTGTAATACCACCTTGTGCAGATACAGTGTGTGAGCGTGTTGGGAATACCTTAGATATTAATGCACACGTTTTGCCAGATTCAGTAATTGCTAGAGCGGCGCGCATACCAGCACCACCTGCACCAATTACTACGGCGTCAAATTCACGAACAGAATATTTCACTTAAACACCCCATAATACGATTAGACCAATAGCTACGTAAGCAACAGCCATTAGGTTTAATATAAAACCTAAAACAGCACGTAACTTCGCACACTTAACATAGTCTGTAAGAACTTGCCAAAGGCCAATGCGGGTATGAACCATAATGCAAACAAGGGTAATTAATGTAAACCCTTTCATTGCTAGGTTAGAGAAGAGGCCTGTCCAGGCGTCATATGTGACTTCTGGCGTCGCTAAAAAATAGCCGATAATAAAAATCGCATATGCGCTGATTATTAATGCCGTGGTACGTAAAGATACGAAATCTTGTACACCATCACGTTTAAGAGTTGCTTGATTTAAAACCATATCCACACCCCTGCCAATACGGCAAACACAACACCAAGAGCCATAGAAACTTTAGCGCTGAGGTTACCTGATTCAAGTTCTTCCCAATGTCCCATATCCATAATCATATGACGGATACCACCAATAAGGTGATAACCTAATACAGAAACAGTGCCCCAAGCTATAAATTTGGCAATGAATCCGTTAAACAGACCCTTGACGAATTCAAAACTTTCAGCTGAAGAGAGAGACTCTGACCAAGCCCAAATGACAAACGTTAAAGCAAAAAATAATGCAACACCGGTGACGCGGTGAAATATTGACGCTTTAGCCGTTGCCGGCATCGATATAGTTGTTAGATCTAGATTTACAGGTCTTTGCTTTTTCACAGTTACTTGCCCATCTTGCTCGCAGTGGAGCTCATCTACTTGCTTTTCTAAAAACCCATCAAATATTACTGATGGAACTATCAAAGTAAACGTATAGAATCAGTTAAAGTTCACAATAGCGTAAAAATTAAACTGTAAAACTATGTTTACCCAAATACAATACGGTTTAAAACCACCGTTAGTATATATACCCACAGGACTTTTTACAATTCTTGTTTATTTAGAGATGTTTGCGAATTAGCCAATAGTATTATATTTAATTGATATAGAATATTTATTATACAAATGTGCATAATGTTTATAAAAATTGACTTTAACCCCCTCTTTCACGTTAAAATGCAAAGATGTGCTTAAAACAGATTTCAGAACTTTAAAATCTAAAAATCAGAATAGATATCTTAATAGGAGATACATAGCGATGGCAGATAAAAAAGCCACAGTCCAAATTGATGGGCTAGATCCAATCGAACTTCCAATTTATCAAGGCACTGCTGGCCAAGATGTAATCGACGTACGTACGTTAGGTGCACATGGTCACTTTACTTATGACCCAGGTTTCATGTCGACTGGCTCTTGTGAATCTGCAATTACTTATATTGATGGTGGCAAAGGCATATTGCTTCACCGTGGTTACCCAATTGAGCAATTAGCTGAAGAATCTAACTACATTGAACTTTGCTATCTGTTACTAAATGGTGAGTTACCATCTAAAGAGCAGTACGATGCATTCGCTAAGCAAATTACTCGCAGTACAATGCTTGATGAGAAAATTGCTAATTTCTTCCAAGGCTTCCGTTTTGATGCTCATCCAATGGCGATGCTTTGTGGTGTAGTGGGTGCGTTATCCTCTTTCTATCATGAAGACCTTGATATTACTGATGCTGAACAACGTAAAACCAGTGCTGTTAAATTAGTTGCTAAATTACCAACTATTGCTGCTATGGCTTACAAAACAAATATTGGCCAACCATTTGTTTACCCGCGTAACGATTTAAGCTATGCAGAAAACTTCTTACATATGATGTTCTCTGTTCCTGCTGAAGAGTATAAAGTTAACCCAGTAACAGCTAAAGCGATGGATAAAATATTCATGCTTCATGCTGATCATGAACAAAATGCATCGACTTCAACAGTTCGTCTTGCTGGTTCATCAGGTGCTAACCCGTATGCGTGTATTGCTGCTGGTATTGCATCTCTTTGGGGTCCTGCACATGGCGGCGCTAACGAAGCATGTTTAAACATGTTAGAAGAAATTGGTTCTGTAGATCGCATTGATGAATTCGTTGCTAAAGCTAAAGATAAAGCGGACCCTTTCCGTCTGATGGGCTTTGGACACCGTGTTTACAAAAACTTCGATCCACGTGCAACAGTGATGCGTCAAACGTGTCACGAAGTATTAGCTGAGCTTAATATCCAAGATCCACTTCTTGATATTGCAATGAAGCTTGAGCAAATTGCACTTGAAGACCCATACTTTGTAGAGAAGAAACTTTACCCTAACGTAGATTTCTACTCAGGTATTATCTTAAAAGCGATCGGTATCCCAACAAGCATGTTCACTGTAATTTTTGCAATGGCACGCACAGTTGGTTGGATCACTCACTGGGATGAAATGCTATCTCAACCTGGTCATAAGATCAGTCGTCCACGTCAGCTTTATACTGGTTACACTGCACGTGACTATGTATCAACTGATAAGCGCTAATACGCTTTAATCGTGTTTGAATACTTTAAAAGGCCGCTTTTGCGGCCTTTTTTATTATTTGTTACTTGAGAATAATAATAAAGTGATTACAATTCTCGCCTTAAATTACAACGTTGATGAAGCTAATGACTGTTTTAGAGTTTGATATAAATAAAATTCGACGAGACTTCCCTACCTTAAATCAAACTATAAACGGCTGTCCGCTTATTTATTTAGACTCAGGGGCTACGACACAAAAGCCGCGAAGCGTTATCGATACAACAGCCGATTATTACACACATAAAAATGCAAATGTACACCGGGGCCGTCATTCATTGAGTGAAAACGCTACTGTATTGTATGAAAGTGTGCGAAACCAAACAGCTGATTACTTTGGTGTAAAAAACAATGAAATTGTCTGGACCAAAGGGGCCACTGAGGCAATCAACCTTGTCGCAAATGGATTAAAAAGCCAAATAAGCGAAAACGATACAATAGTAATAACACCACTTGAACACCACGCAAATATTGTCCCATGGCAAGTTTTAACGCAGCAAACAGGGGCAAAGCTCGCTGTTATGCCATTAAATAGCGACGGTACTTTTAACATTTCTCTTTGCTGTGAATTTATTGAGAAAAATAAGCCTAAGCTCGTTGCTATTACACAGGCATCTAACACGCTTGGTAATATTACTAATTTAAATGCGTTAATTACTTGCGCAAAAGCAATGGGGTCAGTTGTTTTGGTTGATGGCGCGCAAGGTGCGATGCATTTAAGACCTGATTTGAAAACGCTTAACTGCGACTTTTACGTTTTTTCGGCTCACAAAATGTTAGGACCAACAGGGTTAGGCGGCTTATATGGTCGTTATGAGCTTTTAAATACCCTACTCCCTTATCAAACTGGTGGGGAAATGATCCAAACCGTTACACTCATGCACAGTACCTATCGTGATGCTCCCGCCAAGTTCGAATCAGGCACTCCAAATATAGCAGGAGTACTAGGATTTGGCGCTGCACTTAGCTATCTAACTCAATTTAGTCATGAGCAAATCCTCAAACATGAGCAAAATATATTTAATTATGCCGCAAGCAAATTAAGTCATATTGAGGGTATTACACTGTATAGTGACTTAAATAATAATATAGGTACATTGTGCTTTAATTATAAAGATGAACATCCATATGATTTGGCAACTTTACTTGACGGTTATGGTGTTGCAGTAAGAGCTGGGCATCATTGTACACAGCCTTTAATGGCTCATTTAGGGCTTAATGGCACCCTCAGAGCAAGTTTCGCATTTTATAATAATCATGATGATGTTGATCAATTCATCAAAGCACTGCGTGAATCTATCACACTTTTAGATTAATTTTGGATAGCTAATGATAAATACGTTTAACCTAGTAACTGATCCGATAAAAAATGCATCTGCGTGGCAGCAAAAATACCGTGAAATAATGCTACTTGGTAAAAAATTACCGCTGTTACCTGATGCGTTAAAGACAGATGACGCACTCGTACCTGGGTGCGAAAGTAAAGTGTGGATGTTTGTAGAGTTTGATTTAACTGAGAACGCATTAGTGGTCATAGGTGACTCAGACACACGTATTGTTAAAGGCTTATTAGCATTAATTTTAGCTCTGTATAACGGTTTAACCCCTGAGCAAGTAATAAATATCAACGCGTATGAAGAGTTTGAAAAACTAGGCTTAATTAAGCATTTAAGTCCTTCACGAGGCAATGGTATAAAAGCCATGGTCGAAAAAATACAAACGTTAGCCAAAAAAAAAGCGCGTTAGGCGCTTTTTATAACAATATAATAAGCAGTCTGTATTTAAATGTTTAAACGTGCACGCTTATCTAAGTATTTTCGAATCGCTTTGGCTGCAACAAAAAACCCAAAGCTTCCTGTGATCATAGTGACAGAGCCGAAACCATTATTGCAATCCATATTCATCGAGCCATCAGCGCTTTGCTTTGCATGACATACGCTACCGTCACTGCCAGGGTATACAAGCTGCTCTGTTGAATAAACACAATCGATATTAAATTTACGCTTAGGGTTATTACTAAAGTTATACTGCTTACGTAAAATATAACGAACTTTTGCAAGTAGAGGGTCTTGCGTGGTTTTAGCCACATCACCAAATGTTATTTGACTAGGGTCGGTTTGCCCACCTGCGCCACCCGTTGTAATAATAGGCAGTTTATTACGTTTGCAGTGCGCAATTAATGCTGCCTTTTCTTTAACCGCATCAATGCAATCAATAACGTAGTCAAAACCTTGAATATGCGATTGAATATTATCGAGTGTGATAAAGTCATCTATTACATCAATCTGGCACGCTGGGTTTATTAACTCACAACGCGCTTTCATTGCATCCACTTTAGCTTGGCCTATGGTGCCGCTAAGCGCATGAATTTGCCTGTTTACATTGGTCGCGCAAATATCATCTAAATCAATGAGTGTTATTTTACCAACACCTGTGCGCGCAAGGGCTTCAGCAGCCCAGCTCCCTACACCACCAATACCGACGACACAAAAATGGGCTTGTTGAAGCCAATCAAATTGCTGATGACCATATAAACGTTTAATTCCGCCAAAACGTATATCTGTAACTTTTTCGTTCATTTACCAATCCAGTTGCCATGGCGACTGCCATGCTTGAAAATCTTGATGTTTTATCAGCGCTATATATTCATCGCCATGATCAGGTAACAACGTAAATTGCATGTGTTCACCTTGCCATAAAAAGCTCAGTGCATAAGCATGCAAATAGGTACGATTTGATGGCGTACCTGCATACATTGCATCCCCTAAAATAGCCGAACCTATACTCTTTAGCGCCACCCTTAATTGATGCGTTTTACCTGAATAAGGTTTCAAAATATACGCCCTGAACCCTGGTTTATAACTCACAGAATAAAATCGAGTGATCGCTGGATTAAGCTTAGTTGTTAGTAGCTTGAACGAACCACGACGAGATTTGGCCATATCACCTTTTATCCAACCTTGCTTTTTTTTAGGTTTGGCATCGCTGATAGCTAAATAAAATTTGCTTATTGCATGCTCAGTGAAAAGTGCAGTGAAACATGCAGCTGCGCCTTTGTTTCTCGCTAAAATAATCAGCCCTGATGTCACCTTATCTAAGCGATGAACCGCATAAAGTTTTTGCGATAATTGCAGCTCAGCTAACACGACAAAACCAGGTCCATCTTCTGAATGAAAGCTGAGCTCTGCTGGTTTTTCTAAAATATAAAAATCGTTATGTGTAAATACTATTTTTAACAGTGTATTTGCTTGTTCACTCACGCGTTTGTACTTTTAATATGCGCTATAACTTTTGCTAAATCTTCGGGTGTATCAACGCCTGAATGCGGCGTTATCTGCGCTTGCTCTATTTTAATTTTATAACCGTGATATAGCACACGCAATTGTTCTAACGATTCAAGTAACTCAAGAGGAGATACACTGAGCTGTGTGTATTGTTTAATAAAACCTGCTCTGTATGCATAAATCCCCACATGGCGTTGAAATGGCGCTAAATCAAGCCTGTTTTTATCATCCATCATCGCACTTCTGTCAAATGGAATATTGGCTCGCGAGAAATACAACGCATTTTTATCAATATCGCTAACCACCTTAACGGCATTAGGATTAAATACGTCATCTCGCTCTTCAATAGCAACACTTAAGGTTGCCATTGGTGCCGTTGAATCGTTTAATAGCGCAGCAACCTGAGATACATTTTCAGGTGCAAGTAACGGCTCATCACCTTGTACATTAACCACAATGGTATTGCTATCGAGCTCAAGTAAATCAACGACCTCAGCTAAGCGCTCAGTACCTGAGTGATGATCTTCGCGAGTCATTAGCACATCGCTGGTAAATAAACTGACTGCATCAAATACTTTTTGATGATCGGTTGCAATAACAACTTGGCTTGCGCCTGATAAACAGGCTTTTTCGTAAACATGCTGAACCATTGGCTTACCACAAATATCAGCAAGCGGTTTACCTGGCAATCGGGTTGAGGCAAAACGAGCCGGAATTACAACTACGAATTCCACTTTTCAACCTCATCTAAAGATAATTCACGCGCTTCATTTTCAAGCAGTACCGGAATGTCATCTTGAACCGGATAAGCTAGCTTAGCTGCGGTGCTAATTAGCTCGTTATTTTCTTTATCAAAACGTAATTTACCCTTACACACTGGGCACGCAATTATCTCGAGTAGTTTTGTATCAAAGGCCATTGAGGATCCCTTTTTCTTTTAATAATGAATTTAATGTGTTTATAACGACATCGGAAGGCTGCGCATCTACTGGTAAATAATACCAATTAGGTTTTGCAAAACTACCGCACTTTACCGCATCTTTTTCAGTCATGACTACGTTATCATCACCAAACCCAGAAAAATCATCCGCAGTGTATGCATAATGATCTCTAAAGTGATGAGTTGATAGTAAGCGAATACCTTGCGCCTCTAGTGAGTTTTCAAAACGCTGCGGATTGCCAATCGCGCTGATAGCATGCGCACTGGTAATTAAACTGTTCACGGGTTTTGTGCCACTTACTCGTCTTATTGGGCTGGTTTGTAACGTATAATGACTGCTACTTTGACCACCATTTTCAATAACTAAGTCGACACTATTTAAACGCTTTTTTGTCTCTCGTAATGGCCCTGCTGGCATTAAAAAACCATTACCGAATTTGCGTTCACTGTCAACAATACAACACTCAATACTACGCGCCATTTTATAATGTTGCATGCCATCGTCTGAAATAATAACGTCTGGTGCATATGTGCGCTCAAGCAACTCAATACTGTGCTGCCTATTAGGGCCAACAGCAATTGGACACTTTAAACGATGATATAAAAGTATCGGCTCATCACCCGCTTCATTCGTACTTACTTGATCTGTAACAAGCAGAGGGTAATTATTAGCATGTCCACCGTAACCACGGCTAATGATCCCAACAGATAAACCTTGTTGCGTTAAATAGTTAAAAAGCCATAACACAAACGGTGTTTTTCCATTGCCACCCACGCTAATATTGCCAACCACAATAATTGGCGTTTTACTTTTAAATTGTTTTAAAAACCCTAATTTATACAAACACTTTCGAATGCTCGAAATCAACCAAAATAGTACTGATAAGGGTAAAAGTAATAGCGTAATTACGCTAACGGGCTTATACCAGCTATGCTCTACTTTATTCACACTTGCTCGCCAAATTGCATTTTACAAAGTGCAGAGTAAGTACCGTCATTGGCAAGTAAACTTGCATGATCTCCACTTTCAATAACACGTCCATTATCGATAACGTAAATTCGGTCGCTATTTTCAATCGTTGATAAACGATGCGCAATGACAATAGACGTTTTATCTTTCATTAACGCCTCCAGTGCTTGTTGAATCAATTTTTCAGATTCGGTGTCAAGTGCAGACGTAGCTTCATCTAAGATTAAAATTGGTGCATCTTTTAAAATTGCTCTCGCAATGGCAATGCGTTGTCGCTGGCCGCCTGAAAGCATCACGCCATTTTCGCCTACCATAGTATTTAATTGTTCAGGAAGATCTTTGACAAACTCCCAAACATGCGCCTGTTTTGCTACGCGTATTAACTCATCAGTAGAGACATCATGCGTTATGCCATAGCAAATATTGTTCGCGATAGTATCGTTAAATAACACGACTTGTTGTGAGACTAAGGCAAACTGACGTCGCAAGTCAGCAAGTTTATAGTCACTTAGTGCAATACCGTCGAGTAGAATTTCGCTTGGCAGCTCTAAATCATAATAGCGTGGCAGCAAATTGGAGATTGTTGACTTCCCCGAGCCTGAGCGACCTACTAATGCAATGCTTTCACCAGCCTTTATAGTCAAAGATAAATCGTTGAGTACGGCTTCTGCTTTTGTTGGGTATTTAAACGTTACATTTTTAACCTCAATTAACCCTTTAACTTTATCGACTGCGATTGTGCCGGTGTCTTTTTCTACATTTTCGTCAAGGATTAAAAATATACTTTGCGCTGCCGAGATACCACGTTGCATGTCGCTGTTGACGTTAGCTAATTGCTTAAGTGGACGCAGTAACATCATCATCGATGATATCAAAACCACAAAATCACCAGAGCTTATCGTGTCAATCATTGCGGGCATTGATACCACCCACAAAATAACGGCCATTGCACTTGCAGCAAGAACTTGAATAATAGACACACTGAGTGCTTTGGTTGCATCCATTTTTATTCGTTGTTGACGGTTGTGATTATTAATTTTAGAAAACTTATTGATTTCTTGCTCTTGCCCACCAAAACCATGTATTACCTTGTGCCCGCTTAACATTTGTTCTGAGCTGCGTGTAACTTGCCCCATCGCCGATTGAATATTTTTAGAAATATGGCGAAAACGCTTAGACACAACTGTAACAATAATGGCAACGAGTGGGATGATCACTAAAAATATTAGTGATAACTTCCAATTGGTATAAAACATCAAACCCAATAAAAATACAACAAACGCCCCTTCACGTACCACAATTAATAACGCTTTTGTAATGGCTTGTTGAACTTGTTCGGTATCAAAGGTGATTTTAGAGATTAAATCACCGGTTGAGTTTTTATCATGAAAAGAAACCGGTAAATGTAATATGTGTTCAAATAATGCTTGGCGAAGAGAGCGTACGACTTGGGAGCCTACATAACTTAAACAATATGACGACATAAAATTAAAAATGCCACGACCAATCACTAAAGCAATCACAACAAACGGCGCATACGTTAACACATCACTATTGCGCTGGTTTAAGCCTTCATCAATAAACGGCTTCATTAATTGAATGAATAACGCATCCATTGCCGAATAACCAATCATTCCTATAATAGCAACAAGGGCAACGCTCTTATATGCACCAACATAAGAAATTAACCGTTTATAAATTTGCGTAGTACTTTGATCCATAACACTCTCTTTATACAATTACAGCCCCTATTGTATCCTTAGGTGCACTAAAACAAAACGTCAATCTTTGATAAACCAGTAACTTTCATACTCTCTTGCCGTTTTTACCTGTGCATACTCATTGTAAAATTTAACACTGATTTGTCCTTGCTGTCCTGTAACATATTGAGTTGCATTTATTTTGCTATAACGCTTAACAACCTGCTGTTTAGGAAATTGCCATTGCCCTTTATAGGCACTTGAATGAATAACAATTTGTGGGTGTACTGCTTGTATAAATGCATCACTTGAGGATGTATCACTGCCATGATGCGGGCTCAACATCACTGTACTTTTTAAAAAATAGCCCTGTTGGAGTAATTGCGCTTCTCGTTGCTTAGAGATATCACCCGTTAATAAAACACTGTGCGCTTTATCAGACACTCTAATAACGCATGAATCATCATTTTCATTTTGAAAGTTTGTTGTTTTAAAGCTCTCTATTTTAAGACCAAAGAAATCTCTCTTCGCGACTTTACATATATCTTGTAAATTATGTGGGTGAAAAGTAGCAAAGGTAGATTCATATCCTGCTTGCATAAAGTGCTCAACACCACCAGCGTGGTCACTATCTTCGTGACTTAATACAGCTATAGATACAAGTAGTTTATTGGCTTCAATATAAGGTAATAAAATACTACGAGCACGGCTAAAACGATTAAAATAACTAGGGCCAAAGTCATAAATTAACGCTTGTTTATCTTTCTCTATCAGTACCATCAAGCCATGCCCTACATCAAAAACATGTAATTGCCATTTTGGCTTTTCGGCAACTAAGTAATTAAATAACAGTACACCAAATGGAATACATGTTAACCACTTATACGGAACCAAATAAAAAATCAAAAAAGTAATATAATAAAAAACAACAAAAATAGAATCCGTATTCCCTATATTTAGCCAACGAATAGAGACGGGGATTTTTGTTAATAACTGAAATAAATAACTTAAGCAGCCATCAAAAAAAGTGATGAAAATACCCATATCAAACACACTACTAACAAGTGTGATAATAATTAAACTAGGCATAACAATTAAAGAAAGAAGTGGAATAGCAATTAAGTTAAGCATTAAACCTGCCAAACTAACACCATGGAAAAAGTATAGCGAAAGCGGCAATAAACCTAAAAACAAGGCCAGTTGTACCAGCCCTAGCGATGCTATTTTATATAAAAAGGATGTATTTAAAATGGGTATTTTACGCACGACTAAAAATATAATAGCCACGGCGGTAAATGAAAAATACAGTCCTGCGTTTAATACATTAAAAGGATTTATTATAAGCAAAATAACAAGAGCAAATAAAATACTGCGCCAACGCAATGGCTGTTTTGCTAAATAATAGAGTAATAAATAGCACCCGAGCATAATTAACGCACGCGTAGCTGACACTAAAAAGTCACTTAGATAAACATAAATAAATGCAGCAAAGAAGCCTACTGTACTGTAAATAACAGACAGGTTTTTCGTTTGGTCACTAACGTATTTGATATGTTTAAGTAAACTGCGTGTAAATAGATAACCAAAACCAAATATTAAGCCAATGTGCAAACCTGATATGGCTAATAAATGACTCAATCCCAGAGATTGCATTAATTGCTTATCACTAAAATCCATTAACGATTTGTCGCCAGTCAATAGCGCATAATACAACCATTGTAGAGTTGTATTACTATAAACAGCCTTTACAAATTTTCTGTAGTTTATAACCGCACTTTGTTTTTCGTTATTTATGATCACTAACTCTTTATTTAGTACTTTTCCTTTAAAAAATATGCGCTGTGTAAAAGCGTAGTGCTCGTTATCGAACACATGAAAGTTCTTTGTGCTACGAAAAGGCTTTAAATTAATTACGGCACTAAAAGTGTTACCAATTAGCAAGGTTTGACTTGAGTTTACACTCAACATAGCGCTTGGGGCTCTAAAGTGAGCGTAGCTATCATCATTGAGTTTTATAATTTTTGCTTTTATGTATTGCGGCTGTTTACTTGAAATTATACTTTCAATAATCAACTCAGCAGAATGTGCATACTTTTCGTCCGCTTTTGGGATTTCAAAATTATAAAAAGTATAAAAATGCACTGCAATACAACAAATAGCGCAAATAAAGCCTAACAATACATTTAAAAACGGCTTAAAATAAACACTCACAATAACTATTGAAATTGTGAGTACTGTAAATTCGAGAGTTTGGTAATAAAATACGGTTGCGATACAGCCAATTACAAACCCAAGACTTATCCACACTGATGTAAATGGTTGCTTTAAATGGCTAAAAAAACGATTCAAAGATTTTTACCTGATCCAAATAAAATTAGACATCATAAGTCTTTGAGAATTTTTGGGCATCTTTTACAAGATGCAAATCTTTGGCACTTAAATAGACGCTCCGCTCGTGGTGCATTTGCTGTTGGGCTGTTTTTTGCATTCATCCCCGTTCCTTTTCAGATGGTTTTAGCCGCAGCTGGTGCTATTGTATTTAGAGTTAATTTACCGATTTCTGTTGCGTTAGTATGGTTAACAAATCCCCTAACTATGCCCCCTATCTTTTATGGCTCATACCTAGTCGGCACTTTATTATTAAATCAGCCAGAACAGCATTTTGTTTTTGAAGCAAGTTGGGCTTGGTTTTTAGAAAGCATTGAGACTATTGGGCCCGCTTTTTTGCTTGGCTCTTTAGTATGTGCTTCTATCGCTTCTATTATTGGTTACTTTGGTATTGATATTATCTGGCGCCGCACTGTTTTAAAAGCCTGGTCTGCTCGAAATTAAAATGCCTTAATGAGCTAATTTTTAACCAAGACTATTATTGTTAGCATAGTACACATTCTGATTATGGAGCACAGCTTAGGCAAATAATGCTTTACTGATCTATTTACAATAATGAGTTTATGTTCGTGTACTTCCTAGTTACCTCTAGGAAGACACATGATTGTGCTGCAAAAGCCCTATTCCGCTATTACTGAACCGAGCACTGATTAAGCTATTCTCAGTGCAAACTCAACGCAGTTAGCATAAAAAAACAGCTGCTTCAGATTAATTTATACCAATTGCATTAAATTAGTGATCTATTATAGCAATAAGAAAATAGCTAAATAACAAGGCTAAAATTATAATACATAGTTGTTCTATATAAATAATTTTTAACGTAGTTAGTGAGTTATTGAATACGCTAGAATGATCATGTTTTTAATAAAATTGGTATTATTTGAGTCTTAGTTAAGATT
>NZ_PNDU01000537.1:0-319 GCF_005886635.1 Pseudoalteromonas sp. S558
CGACTTCATATCATGAAGCACATCATATTGTTTGTGGTAAGGGACGTTATAGACAACGCCTTACATATGCTGCGCGTTTAAGAATGCATTCGTTTGGTATTGGTATTAATGATCCAACGAATGGGGTATGGCTAAGAAACTTTGAAAAAAATAAGTCAGATGATTGGGCTACGCCTGACACTGTTTCTCACAGAAGCCTGCCTCGCCATAATTATCAAGTTTGCGTCTCTACTAGTTTAAGAACCAAAGTAAATAAGCTCGATTTCATAAATTCATTACGTGACGACAAAAAAAAAATTAAAAACCAAATGAAGCCAGA
>NZ_PNDU01000538.1:0-386 GCF_005886635.1 Pseudoalteromonas sp. S558
TATTAAGGACGTTAATTTAAAAATAATATATTTAAGAAGAATATTATATAAGATTTTAGCTATATCACGCAAATGTTGTTTGAAGAATCAGTTGGCATAAGAACATATGCTTTTACTGAGCTACAGCGTCGTAATTGAAGTATAACTTGGCATAATATTGAAGCATATAATGGCATAAAGTTACCAATTACAGGCTTTATGAGGCCAACCCCATAAAAAATACTGCCAAGTTTAGTTTACTGCTATGTGCCATGAGCAGACAGTGGTAACCACGCATTAAGCGGACAAAAATAGTCGGTTAAAATGTGTAGCGAATCGAAACGTTCCCCACTGTTTTTGTTCCGTTTAAATGCGTTGTTTTCGCCCTAGATGGGCATTGACTTATT
>NZ_PNDU01000539.1:0-256 GCF_005886635.1 Pseudoalteromonas sp. S558
GACATAGAGGCAATCAGCCAAGCATTTAGAGTCATGCAAAACAATCCAAGTATTGCGCTTAATTTATTGAAATGTTTAGTGGATAAGTCAAAAAAACATGGTGACTCTTTCAATAGTCTGTTGGCCCAAAAGTGCTTTAAACTATTAAAAAAATCCCCCTTAGCAGAAGAGCAATCAGAGCGGTTCGATAAACTACTTCAGATTGCTAAAGAAATGAAACTAGAGATTAGTTAGAGCCTGTTTGGCATTAATGCTA
>NZ_PNDU01000540.1:0-726 GCF_005886635.1 Pseudoalteromonas sp. S558
TAATAATACAGAGTTCAGGTTACTTATTAAAATCTAAAATTAAAACTCTATAAAGAAAATCTAATTTAAACTATGCTACTCGTAGTCGATATAACCTTATAAATTTGAGTAAAATGGAAAATATATTTCAAACAAGTCGTTTTTAGTCGTAATAGCCGTTATAACTGCCGCAGTATCCTCTTTATTAGTTTATGTTTCGTGTATTAATATTGTGTTTTACACAGTAAAGGCAACGCTATTAAATCTGCCTGATTCAGCAAAAGGAGGTAAAGCGCTGATTGTAGAATTGCTTAAAATTCTTGATTTACTGCTAATTGGGATTACCTTGCAAGTGATTGCTATTAGCTTATATCGACTGTTTATAACGCCATCTAATTCTCACGAAAGTAAGTTTTTAGCAGCTTTTAATATTAAAGATTTCCATGACTTAAAAATAACCTTAGTACAAGTCACTTCTGTTGTATTAGTAATACTATTCTTAGAACACGCTGTTGAATTTGGCGGTACAATAGAAACCCTTTATCTGGGTGCAGCTATTGCAATTGTTATTGCAGCCTCCACATTTGCATGGCGTTCAATGAAAGAGTAATTTAAGACATGCTGCTTTATAACGGTGTTTGTCAAACTAGTTGTCGCGATCACTACGTTATGCACTCTCCACGTTGACGATTTCACGTTCGGGGTTTAGGTGCACTTTCTCTGGTAAATCCCAGTTGCGGATGTCCC
>NZ_PNDU01000541.1:0-506 GCF_005886635.1 Pseudoalteromonas sp. S558
AGAATATCCCAATCGCCTTCCGCTTTAAGCTCATCAACAATGTTGTATGTTGGTGGCGCAACAACCAATGGCGCTTTGAATGAGATAGAACCGTTTTTCATCTCAAGGTTACCTAGCATGTGAGCAATAATTTTCATATCGCCTTTGTGAACCATACACGAACCAACAAAACCTAAATCAACAGGCTTGTCGTTGTAAAAAGAAACAGGGCGGATCACATCGGGAGTATAACGCTTAGACACATCATCGTTATTAACGTCTGGATCGGCAATCATTGGCTCAACGATTTGGTCTAAATCAACCACAACTTCTGCGTGGTATTTAGCGTTGTCGTCTGGAGAAAGTGCTGGCTCTTCACCAGATTGAATACCTGCAATACGCTTGTCGGCTAAATCGATTAGAGCTTGTAGCGTTTGTGGTTCGATTTCCATAGCTTTGTTGATCATGATTTGGAGACATGACTAAGCAAGTTCAATTGACTTAATTTACGTTACATAATTAGAAAT
>NZ_PNDU01000542.1:0-344 GCF_005886635.1 Pseudoalteromonas sp. S558
GATGATATCGCCAACCGCGTATACATTTTTAGCTGTCGTATTTTGATACTCATCGACTTTTACAAAACCACTGCTGTTAACTTCTACGCCTGCGGCTGCAACGTTAATAGCATTGGTTGTTGGCTCACGACCAATTGCCCAAATTACTTGGTCAACGTTATGAGTTTTACCGTTATCTAAATGCAATGTTACAGAGCCATCATCTTCTTTTATCAATTTATTTGGTACAGAATGAGTGTGCAAAGTAGGGCCTTCGGCAGCCATTACTTCAACAAGTGTATCTACAATGTACGAATCAAAGTTACGAAGTGGATAATGCTTACGAACAATTAAATGTGGTTGGG
>NZ_PNDU01000543.1:0-588 GCF_005886635.1 Pseudoalteromonas sp. S558
GGTGCTCAGGTTGCTGAAGCAATTAATTTATATGCCCCAGATTACGGCTTTAATGTTGAAGTTAAAGGTTTTGACTGGAGCAAGTTAGTAGAAAGCCGCGAAGCCTACATAGGCCGAATTCATAAAGGTTATGACAGTGGCCTTGCAAGCAATGGCGTTACTGTAATTAAAGGCTTTGCTAAATTTATAGATAGCAAAACAGTTGAAGTAAATGGCGAGCATTACACAGCTGATCATATATTAATTGCAGTAGGTGGTCGCCCAAGTATTCCAAATATTGAAGGTGCTGAACACGGCATTGATTCAAATGGCTTTTTTGAGCTTAAAGAGCAACCTAAGCGCGTTGCCGTTATTGGCGCAGGCTACATAGCCGTCGAACTTGCTGGTGTATTACACGGCCTTGGTACTGAAACACATTTATTTGTTCGTAAGCATTCTCCACTTCGTAACTTTGATTCGTACATTGTAGATACACTTGTTGAAGTAATGGCTGCCGAAGGCCCTACTTTGCACACTCATTCTGTACCAAATAAATTGATAAAAGAAGATGATGGCTCTGTAACATTGCATTTAGATAACGGTAAAACT
>NZ_PNDU01000544.1:0-989 GCF_005886635.1 Pseudoalteromonas sp. S558
ATGCATGAGATTCTTGCTTTTGTTTGAGTATTTCAGCAACATAAAGATATTGAAAAGTTAAGAATTGAGTCAGGGTTAAAAAGTTAGTTTTTGATTTTCATACCTTAATTTGTCGCCATAAATGACGACCTACACGTAGGACGTGCTTTAGCGCGTAAAGAAGTTTGCTGTAGGGTTGCTACTTTGTGTTGTCGCCATAAATGACGACCTACATGTAGGACGTGCTTTAGCGCGTAAAGTGGTTTGTAGTAGGATTGCTGCTTTGTACTGTCACCATAAATGACGACCTACACGTAGGGCGTGCTTTAGCGCGTAAAGTAGCTTGTTGTAGGATTGCTGCTTTGTATTGTCGCCATAAATGACGACCTACGCGTAGGGCGTGCTTCAGCGCGTAAAGTGGTTTGCTGTAGGGTCAAGCTGCTTTGTGTTGTCGTCATAAATGACGACCTACAGCAGGCATTCTTGGGATAACTGAGCTACCTTTTTTAATGAAATTTTTTAGAAGAGGGAGTTTTGAATGAGTTGGAGTGATTTAAAAAAAGGGCGAGTATCAATTCAGTCCGGCGAATATTTTATTACTATCACGTGCCAGAATAGGCAGAACATATTTAGTGACTATAAGCTTGCCAATACTTTTTGCAAATGTATTGCTGATAATGAATTTAGTCACCAGTGCCGCTGGTTAACATGGGTTCTTATGCCTGATCACTTTCATGGTTTATTACAGCTTAAAGGGGATAAGCTAGGCAATGTGGTTGGTCATTTAAAAGGGCTATCATCTTGGCGAGTAAATAAGGTTCGTGGGTTTCGTCAAAACGTGTGGCAGCCTGCGTATTATGATCATGCTTTACGAGAAGAAGAAAATAGAATTGAAATAGCAAGATACATTGCAGCGAACCCTTTAAGGCGTAGCATAGTCAACAAGCTTGGTGATTACCCTTTTTGGAATTCAGTATATTTGTAGGTATTTGTCGCCATAAATGACGACC
>NZ_PNDU01000545.1:0-939 GCF_005886635.1 Pseudoalteromonas sp. S558
TAAGATCATACTCACCCTAAGCACAGGTTTCAGAATCTATATGGATTGCTAGATGTCGCAAGCCTGTATGAAAGCTGGGGTCAACTCAATAAATTAGCCAGTCCCGGTATTGATGGCATCACGATGCCAAAATACAAGTCGACGTTAATTGAAAATATCGAACGTTTAAGTCAGCAACTCAAACAGAAAAGTTATCGAGCTAATGATATTAAACGCATCTACATCCCAAAATCCAATGGTAAAGAACGACCGTTAGGGCTTCCAACAGTTGATGACAAACTTGTGCAACAAAGTGTTAGTCAGATCCTGCAAAGTATCTGGGAGCAAGACTTTATGCGCAATAGCTATGGGTATAGGCCGAATAAAAGTGCACATCAAGCAGTACATAGCCTAACAATGAATCTTCAATTTAAAGGATATGGTTATATCGTTGAAGCTGATATTAAAGGCTTCTTCGACAACCTTGAGCATGAGTGGCTGATGAAAATGTTAGCGTTACGCATTGATGATAAGGCAATACTAAATTTAATTAATCAATGGTTAAAAGCACGGATAAAATCACCCGATGGCGTATTCACTAAACCATCAAGTGGAAGCCCTCAAGGTGGAATTATCAGCCCAGTGTTGGCTAATATATATCTGCATTATGCTTTAGATCTCTGGTTTGAAAAGAAAGTAAAGCCGAGGATGCGTGGAAGAGCAATGATGATCCGCTATGCAGATGATTTTGTTTGCGCGTTTCAATTTGCAAATGACGCAGAGCGCTTTTATAAAGTGTTACCCAAGCGATTAAAGAAATTTAATCTAGACGTTGCGCAAGACAAAACATCATTAATGCGATTTAGCAGATTTCATGTTGGTCGAAAACGTCACTTTGTATTTCTAGGGTTTGAGTTCTATTGGGGCACAGATTCAAATAGTAAGCCACGACTTAGCGGA
>NZ_PNDU01000546.1:0-499 GCF_005886635.1 Pseudoalteromonas sp. S558
TTAATGGGTTGCTCATAAATACTCTCTTTGCGTTAATGCATTACGTTTAAGTTGGGTCTAAAAGTAAAAAAACAACTCTTATCTAATCGGTAAATGGCGCTTACTTTACCTAATGGAATCTAAAGCGGCCTCTGTTACGTATTCTTGATATTCTGATTTTGTGACTGTTAAACCGCTCTCTGTTATTGTTTTGTTCAAGCAAAGTGATAAATTCGAATGTTTTTTTACTAAACATAGGTCACCTAAACACTCTTTATTTTTAAAACTTAATGTTATGCTAATGCGCATAAAACTCAACGCCTAAGGACATAAAATGACACAACACTTTGATTATATTGCAATCGGTGGTGGCAGTGGTGGTATTGCCTCTGCAAATAGAGCAGCAATGCGTGGCGCTAAAGTAGCACTTATAGAAGCAAAACACATGGGCGGCACGTGTGTAAACGTAGGCTGTGTACCTAAAAAAGTAATGTGGCATGGTGCTCAGGTTGCTGAAGCA
>NZ_PNDU01000055.1:0-16523 GCF_005886635.1 Pseudoalteromonas sp. S558
AACTGATCCCATGCCGAACTCAGTAGTGAAACGAAACAGCGCCGATGATAGTGTAGCATTTGCTATGTGAAAGTAGGACATTACCAGGCTTCAAATTGTAGAAAGCCCGAATCTAACGATTCGGGCTTTTTTACGTCTGCAGAAAAGTGAATTTGGGTAGATAAGCGTATCTTAGCCAATTTTCCTTCATAACGAGCTCTGCCATAACTTCACATTAATTTTTTAATTTAATCTTTTTCAACTTTTATAACAAAGTTAGCCGTAGTTAATCTTAGCGTGTTAAAATTTATTTTTATGTTACTACTTTTTGAGGTGCCGATTGCCTACTGCTGATTATCAAGATGTATTGAATGAAATAACCCAAGAAGTAGCACCTTTACTATCACAAGGTAAAGTAGCTGATTATATACCAGCTCTTGCGGAGGTTGACCCTAAGCAATTTTCAATTGCTATATACACTACTGAAGGTGAAACTATTTGTGCTGGTGATTGCACGCAACGTTTTACTATTCAATCGGTTTCTAAAGTGATGACTCTCACTATGGCGCTGCAACGTTATGGTGATGAGCTTTGGCACCGAGTAGGAAAAGAACCATCAGGCACCGCATTTAACTCGCTTACACAGCTTGAATTTGAAAAAGGGATACCACGTAACCCTTTCATTAATGCAGGCGCAATTGTAACGTGTGACGCGTTATATAGTCGTTTATCTGCCCCGATGCACTCTATGCTTGAAACGTTTAGATTGTTAGCAGATAACCGAGGTATTGTGATCGATAAAAAAGTAGCTAATTCAGAGTATGAGTTTAGGCATCGTAATGCGGCTATGGCGCATTTAATGAAATCGTTTGGTAACTTTGAAAATGAAGTTGATGATGTTTTATGGTCTTACTTTAATTTTTGTTCTATTGAGCTCAATTGTATTGAACTAGCTAAAGCTTATAATTTTTTAGCTAATAAAGGTGTTGATAATCGATCGGGTAATCGTGTTTTAAGTAGTCGTCAAAACAAGCAGTTAAACTCGCTTTTATTTACGAGCGGTTTATACGATGCAGCAGGTGATTTTGGTTACAGAGTCGGTATGCCTGGTAAATCAGGTGTGTCGGGGACTATTTTAGCGGTATTACCAAATAAGTTTACTGTGGCGGTTTATTCTCCGGGGCTTAATTCGTTTGGTAATTCTGTGGCAGGAATAGCAGCACTTGAGCTGCTATCCAAAAAGCTTGATATTTCTATTTTTTAGATCCCATCAGGGATCAATAATTGCTCCCTCAGTGATTTACTGTTCCCAATAAACCTGCTCTAAACAATCCTCACGCTCAGGTAAGCCGCGAGATAAACGAGGCGAATGCTGAACTAATACTTCATAGCTAGCTCGGTTAGCATATTTACTAATTTGCGATAGTGATGAATAAGTAATAGCCTGTTGCTGATGTTTAGCTGAGTTTGCCACATTAAGTTTATGGTAAACATTCGCTGATAAATCATGTAGTACAGCGGCTAGAGCACAATCGCCTGCACCATTGGTGTTTTTGATTGAATCAGGTCCACCCATAAAGGGGGCTGTATGGCTGTATGCTCTGATTGGTTCAGCACATTCATCTTTGCGCATAGCTCGTGAGAATTCGTAACGGTTAAAGTCAGGTATTGCACCTGGTAATAACGGGTATTCGGTTTCACGTTTTAAACTGTCATCAACGTAGCCGGCCATAAATAAGCCTTTTTCGCCTGCAGTACAAATAACTAAGTCTACCCAATCAAGTGCTTTGTCAGCGGCTAAAAGAGGGTCTTCAAAGCCTGTAATTGCTAGGCCTTCTTCTTCGTTCATAGCAAGTATATCAACATGCTGTTCAACAAAGTTTGCCCACCAAGTAGGATCTTGTTCAATTAAGAACTTGGTACCGAGTGTTAATACAACTGGCACGCCTGCATCATTAGCGTATTTAACCGCTTGCAGAGTAGCTTCAGTCATTGTTTCACTGCCTTGAGTACGCATCAGGTAAGCACTGATCACTAGCGCAGATGAGTTTTCAATAAGTTCTTTATCGATTGACTCAGGACGTAAGTGATTCATTAGACCTGCACTTATTGCGAAGGTACGTTCACCGGTTTCATCAATTAACGTAAAGCAGCGGCCAATAGGTCCGTCAACCGGTTGAAGGTAGTCTAAATCTACACGGCTTGAGGTGTTACATAAAAAACGATAGGCGTAGCTACCTATTTTTATGTTTTCGCTCATTACGCCTAATAAAACTGAGCGATCATCTGCAAGTACGGAGTAGTTGTGCATAGTGTTACCAATAGTGCCACCTGCAAACTCGTAATCAACCATGTCGTTTAATTTTAAACGATCGTATAAAGCGTTTGTTATATCGCTATCAATAACTTGCGACATACCTCTGCGCAATTGAAACTCGTCAAGGAAAGCCTGATCAACTTTTGCCTCTATATCAACAACGATCTGATCGATACCCGTAATATAACTACGTTGTAATCGCTCAGTTGCGTTAAGTTGATTGGTAAGTGGATCTTTGGCTTCCACTGGAAAATAATGTTTATGCCTGCGGCGTCCAGGAAATTTCATTTGCTACCCGTGTTGTGAGCTAAATAAAAAAAGCGTGAGATTATAGCGTAAATCAGCACGAGTGAGCCATTACAAACGGGTAAATATTGTTTTATTTTTGCAATAAACTAATCAATAGCGCACTTTCAAGCGCTAACTAGGTATAATTACAGCATAAAAAGTTATTTAAGTAGAAATTATGAACGAGCCATTTGACGATTCTTATTGGATGGAACAAGCACTTTTGTATGCTAAACAAGCAGAACAGCTTAATGAAATACCAGTAGGTGCAATTGTAGTGAAAGATAACCAACTAGTTTCAGCTGGCTATAACCGTTCAATAACGGATAACGATCCCTCAGCGCATGCCGAAATGATTGCAATACGCGAAGCTGGAAAAGTACTAAATAACTACCGCTTGATTGATTGTACGTTGTACGTGACGCTAGAGCCTTGCTCTATGTGTGCGGGATTGTTAGTTCATAGTAGAATAAAGCGTTTAGTTTTTGGTGCTGCGGATTCAAAAACAGGATCTGCAGGCTCTATTATGAATTTGCTGCAAGAGCCTAGATTGAATCATCAGGTAGATGTGTGTGGTGGCGTTTTAAGTGAGCAGTGTGGGAATGCTATTTCTGATTTTTTTAAATCTAGAAGGGCACAAATTAAAGCAGCTAAAAAAGCTGCTCGTGATGCTGCTGATTTTAATTAGTCTCTGTCTTAATTTCTAGCTCTGCCATTTCTTGCACTGCAAACATGCGTCTGCGCCAGATTATTTTCTTATGGAGCTTACGTAACATAACACGACGACGTGTGGCGGTAGAATAAATTACATTACGTTTTAATTTTTGTGTGCGTCTACGTTTTAGCATGTTTTCTCCTAATGCAAGAGTGAGAAAGGCACGGGTATATCTTATAAAATAATGATATACGATAAACACACATTAGTGATCATTTGACGACAAGTAAACAGATATTTAATTTACTTAAATTCTACTTATTAATATGCTCAAAAAAACGGATACCTATACGAATCTTAGTTATTGTTTTCACTCGGCTGTTTGGGCTCAATTAAAGCTTGTTGTTTTTCTGTTTGAGCTTCATCTTCCTCATCTTTTACGTCACTTTGTCCATTTAGCTTTGGCTTGGTATCAGTGCTCAGCTCTTTGATTGGTTCTGGCTCACGTTCTTCTGTAATAGCATTATTTTCATCTAACCAAACAAGTGCGTCGTAATAGCGACGAATATTATCAACGTATTTAACAGCGACATCGCCACGAGCATAACCGTAGCGGGTTTTACGGTAATAGCGCTTTTTAATTAAAAGTGGCAGGCGTTTTTTAACATCAGCCCATTTGTCGGGGCTTGCACCTTGTTGCTCGGTAATTATACGTGCGTCATTAACGTGCCCCCAACCTACGTTGTAAGCCGCTAATGCAAGCCATGTTCTATCCGGTTGCGGGATTCTGTCTGGAATGCGTTTAATCAACTTAGTTAAATATTTTGCACCACCGCGAATATTTTGTTCAGGCTCTAATCTGTTAGTGACACCAACCTGCTTTGCCGTGCTGCGAGTAAGCATCATTATACCGCGCACGCCAGTAGGAGATTTAGCGCGTGGATTCCACATCGATTCTTGATAACTAAGTGCTGCTAATAAACGCCAATCAAGACTCCCAGCATATTGTTCAAACCATGGCTGATAGGTGGGTAAAGTTTCTTTAATTGCTTCTATATAGGCGAGAGTATTTACATAATTAAATTGGCGTACGTGGCCAAAGTACTTTTCTTCAAGTACGTAAAGTTGGTTGCTTTGTTTTATATCGCCAAAAAAAGGTACGAGTAAAGCATATAATGAATCGTCTTTTGTTTTTTGAAGTATCCATGCAATAGGGTCGTTATGGCTTACTGAAAAACCAATACTTAAATTTGGGTGATAACGACGAAATAATGACAACGTATGTGTGTCGGCAAGTGTGTAATCTATCTCACCATCAATAACCGCTTGCAGAAGCTCTTCTTCGTCAAACTCTTCGCTTTCTGTCCAAGTTAGCTCGGGGTTGTTTTTCTTTATTTTTTGTAGAGTAAGCGAGTGACTACTTTTAGCTATAACGGTAAAGTTACCATCTAGGTCGTCAAAGTCACGTGGACGCACACGCCCTTGTTTATAAACTAACTTTTGGCTAATTGTGCGATAAGTTGGGCTATAGCGATATTGCTCTGCCCGAGCTTTATTATAGGTAAGTCCTGAGGCAATTAAATCTAAGTCGCCGTTTTCAAGGCGTTCAAACATATCAGATAAGTTAAAAAATGGCACTATTTCAAGCTCTACACCTAAATATTCGGCAAAAGCTTGTGATAATTCATATTCAAAACCTTGCTCGCCTTGTACCGCTTGATAATAGTTACTAGCACTGGCAAGTGTGCCTACACGAATTTTATTTTGCTCTTTTATTTGGGCTAGTTGAGTTGTTTGTTCTTGCATATCACATGCACATAACAACATAACTAAAGTAATGATTATTATTAGTTTTTCTTTGAACATTGTGTGCCCCTTAATCTCGCTAGCCACCGTTATAGCAAAACTAAGCCATCGCGTCACTTTACGTTTTATTTTATTAACTAAAATAGACTATAAATAAAGCCAAAAAGTTAATTTTATGAAAAGCGTAATTTTGAGTTAAATCTGAATGCTAATTGGACTATAATGCGTGCCTAAAATATCGTTCAATCCCTAACCCCGGATGAAATTATCTATGTTGATCCTTCGTGGTGCACCAGCACTTTCAGAGTTCAGAGTTAATAAAATTTTAGCGCGTTGCCAACAATCGCAACTTCCTGTCACTAACGTATATGCCGAATATACTCACTTTGCCGATTTAACATCGCCATTGAGTACTGCTGAGCAAACCAAGCTTGAAAAGCTATTAACTTACGGTCCAACTATTGCTGAACATACCCCAGCTGGCAAACTTGTACTCGTTACACCTCGCCCCGGTACCATTTCACCTTGGGCATCTAAAGCAACTGACATTGCCCACAATTGTGGTTTAAAGCAAGTTCATCGCGTTGAACGCGGTATTGCTTATTATGTAGAAGGTGATTTAAACGCAGAGCAATTTGCACAAGTCACGGCGTTGTTACACGACCGTATGACTGAAGCCACGCATAGTGAGTTTGAAGATGCAGCGCTGTTATTTCGCAGTGATGCACCGCGCCAAATGTCGTCTGTCGATATTTTAGGTGGTGGACGCGAAGCGTTAGCTAAAGCGAATGTTGAGCAAGGTTTTGCCCTTGCTGATGACGAAATAGACTACTTGGTAGAAAATTTTATAAAGTTAGGGCGTAACCCTAACGACATCGAATTGTTTATGTTTGCACAAGCAAACTCAGAGCATTGTCGCCATAAAATATTTAATGCTGACTGGACAATCGATGGAAAAGAGCAGCCAAAATCGCTGTTTAAAATGATTAAAAATACGTTTGAGCTAAATCCTGAAAATGTATTGTCGGCGTATAAAGATAACGCGGCAGTAATGAAAGGCTCAAAAGCGGGTCGCTTCTTCCCCAATGCGCAAGGTGAATATGCGTATCACCAAGAAGACATTGAAATACTAATGAAGGTTGAAACTCATAACCACCCAACTGCTATTGCGCCATTCTCTGGTGCGGCTACAGGCTCTGGTGGTGAGATTCGCGATGAAGGCGCAACAGGTCGTGGCTCTAAGCCAAAAGCAGGTTTAGTTGGCTTTACTGTATCAAACTTACGTATTCCAGGTTACGAGCAACCATGGGAAAGCGATTTTGGAAAACCGGGTCGTATTGTTAACGCACTTGATATAATGACAGAAGGTCCGCTAGGTGGCGCTGCATTTAATAATGAGTTTGGTCGTCCTAACTTATTAGGTTACTTCCGTACTTACGAAGAAAAAGTAACAAGCCATAATGGCGAAGAAGTACGTGGTTATCATAAACCAATTATGCTTGCCGGTGGTTTAGGTAATATTCGCTCTGATCATGTTCAAAAAGGCGATATACCTGTTGGCGCTAAATTAGTTGCGCTAGGTGGGCCTGCAATGAACATTGGTTTAGGTGGTGGTGCTGCATCAAGCATGGCCTCTGGTCAATCAAACGAAGATTTAGATTTTGCTTCAGTACAACGCGAAAATCCAGAAATGGAACGTCGTTGCCAAGAAGTTATTGATAAATGTTGGCAGCTAGGTGATGAAAACCCAATTGCATTCATCCACGATGTAGGTGCTGGCGGTTTATCAAATGCGTTCCCTGAGCTTGTTAATGATGGCGGGCGTGGTGGTAAATTCCAATTACGTAGCATCCCTAACGATGAACCAGGCATGGCACCACACGAAATTTGGTGTAATGAATCACAAGAGCGTTATGTACTCGCTGTTGGTGTAGAGGACTTTGACCGCTTTGAAGCTATTTGTAAGCGCGAACGTGCCCAGTACGCTGTTATTGGTGAAGCAACAGCGGAACCTCACTTAACCGTATCAGACAGTCATTTTGAAAATAACCCTGTTGATTTGCCGCTGGACGTATTATTAGGTAAAGCACCTAAAATGCACCGCGATGTAACGTCAAAGCAAGTTGTTGGTAAAGCGCTTGATACTACATTAATAAATGCAGCAGATGCAGCGCAGCGCTTAATGCGTTTACCAGCAATTGCAGAAAAAACATTCCTAATAACAATCGGCGATCGCTCAGTTACAGGTTTAGTAGCGCGCGATCAAATGGTCGGTCCTTGGCAAGTACCTGTTGCTAACTGTGCTGTAACTGCGGCAACGTATGACACTTACCACGGCGAAGCAATGTCACTTGGTGAGCGTACTCCTGCGGCATTACTTAATTACGGTGCATCTGCTCGTTTAGCTGTTGCGGAGTCGTTAACTAATATTGCCTGTGCAAATATTGGTAGCCTTGAAAACATTAAGTTATCGGCAAACTGGATGGCAGCAGCGGGTCACCCAGGTGAAGATGCTGGTTTATACGAAGCGGTTAAAGCCGTAGGCGAAGAGCTTTGTCCTGCGCTTGGTTTAACGATTCCAGTAGGTAAAGATTCTATGTCGATGAAAACGACGTGGAAAGATGAAGGTGACTCACAAGAGAAGTCAGTAACATCGCCGCTTTCACTGGTTATAACTGCGTTTGGCCGTGTTGATGACGTACGTAAAACAGTAACGCCACAACTACGCACAGATAAAGGCGATACATCGCTTATATTAATTGATTTAGGTGCGGGTAAAAACCGCATGGGTGCATCAAGCCTTGCGCAAGTTTATAAGCAATTAGGTGATGTAACACCTGATGTCGATAGCCCAGAGTTATTAAAAGGCTTTTATAACGCAATGCAAGCGCTTGTGGCCGATAGTAAGTTACTTGCTTATCATGACCGCTCAGACGGTGGTTTATTTACCACGGTTGCTGAAATGGCGTTTACGGGTCATACCGGTGTAACGGTTGATTTAGCCGCTTTAACAGGTTCAGACATTGAAGCACTTTATAACGAAGAGCTAGGTGCCGTAATCCAAGTAGCAAATGCTGATTTAGATGCAGTAAATGCGGTGTTTGAACAACATGGTATAGCAGCAATTAGCCACAATATTGGCACGCTTAACAGTGACGATACGATTATATTTAACCGTGGCGAAAATACGGTACTTAATCATACGCGTACTGAGCTTCGTACTATTTGGGCTGAAACAACGTATCAAATGCAAGCACGCCGTGATAACCCTGAGTGTGCTAAGCAAGAGTTTGATGCAAAATTTGATGCAAAAGATCCAGGCTTAAACGTAAAACTTAACTTTGATTTAAACGAAGATATAGCAGCGCCATACATTGCAACGGGTGCTAAACCACAAATGGCTATTTTACGTGAGCAGGGTGTTAACTCTCATTTAGAAATGGCGGCAGCGTTTAATCGCGCAGGTTTTGCAGCCGTTGATGTACACATGAGTGACATTTTAGAAGGTCGTTTAACGCTAGAGCAATTTAAAGGTTTAGTGGCCTGTGGTGGTTTCTCATACGGTGACGTACTTGGTGCGGGTGAAGGTTGGGCTAAGTCTATTTTGTTTAACGACATGGCACGCGACCAGTTCCAAAACTTCTTCCACCGTGAAGATACCTTTAGTTTAGGTGTATGTAACGGTTGCCAAATGTTATCAACGTTAAAAGAGTTAATTCCGGGTACTGAACATTGGCCGCGCTTTGTAACTAATAAATCAGAGCGTTTTGAAGCACGCTTTAGTTTAGTAGAAATACAAGAGAATCCGTCTGTGTTCTTTAACGGAATGGCTGGCTCGCGTATGCCTATAGCGGTTTCTCATGGTGAAGGTCATGCTGAGTTTGCAAACGATGCAGCCATTAAAGCAGCGCTTAATAGCGGCACTGTTGCGGTTAAGTTTGTAGATAACTACGGTAATCCTACAACGCAATACCCAGCGAATCCTAATGGTTCTCCAGAAGGTATTACCGGTATTACGTCTACTGATGGTCGCGCCACTGTAATGATGCCGCATCCAGAACGCGTATTCAGAAGCGTTGCCAATTCTTGGCATCCTGATGAGTGGATCGAGGATAGCCCGTGGATGCGTATGTTCCGTAACGCACGCAAAAACGTAGGGTAATTTAATTACTTTTATACAAGTTAGATTCATAATCTAGCTGTAAAATAAAAAAGGCTGCACTGTGCAGCCTTTTTTGATTAGTATAGTTTTAGCTAAAAGCTAAAAGCTAAAAGCACAAAGCACAAAGCATTTAAGGATAGTATGTTTAAGCGAGTTGGTTTAATTGTTGGAGCTGTATTACTAAGCATCTTGCTGCTTGGTTATGTATTTCGCTTGCCATTATTACAGTGGGTTATAGCGCCTGAGCTTAAAAAAGCAGGCATTACGTTAAGTTGTCTCGATTTTTCAATTACGTCTAGCTTAAATATCCATTCTGATAAAGTGTGTTTAAATTATCAAAATCAACAATTACAACTCACTGGTATTACTGCAAATACAAAGCGTATAGATATTAAAAATGCAGTGCTAACGGTTAATTCACTCCCTAAAAGTGATAATGCTAATCAAGGTGCTAAAAATCTCGATTTAGCACTTCCCTTAAATCGCCCATTAATCAGCATTAAACAGCTTGTAGTAAAAAGTGACGAGCTCAATAAGCCACTTAAAATAAGTATATTAGAACCCGAGCTAAATAAATTTAATGTCTCAGGTGATATAAAAGCGAGTGCAATTTTGACTGCTAATAAAGTAAGTGGTCAGTTTTTAATTAATGACACACTTTTAAAGCAAGTTATAAACACTAAAAATACATTAATCTCAGATGCTAATTTTAATTCTCAGCAAGCGTTTAGCTTTGACGGTATAGAGTTTGAGTTAAATGGCGGTATTAGCTCCCAGTTTACTCACACGTATGAGTTTTCTCATACAAATCAGCAGTGCCAAGTTAACGTATTAACCAATGGTAAATTAGAGACTCGTTTTAATTTAAATAGCCAAGCGTTAATGTTTAATACCGATTTGCTTAATAACAAAATTAATTTAACACCAAGCTGTATTGAGTTAATTCCACCGAGTGAATATGCAGGCTTTATTAGCAATCAAGTTCCTTTAAATTGGCAACTTAAACTCTCTCAATCAATTCGCTTAGAGGGTAGTGAGCTCAGTGTACCTGTAATTAATTTGGTAAGCGTGGGCTATAAGCAATTTGATATTTTAATAACAGATACAACACTAAATATTACATCTCCACTTGAGTACTTACAGACAAATTTATCAGCTCAAATAAATACACCCGATATAAATAATATTAGCGTTAATGCTCAGTTATCTGGCGCTGTGATTAAAGGCGATTACGCCGTTATGCTTGAAAGCTTGCCTGAGTTTGTCCCTGCAACAGCGAATGGGCTTAGCCTTAGTGGTCGCTTTGATATAAGTGAGTTTATAGACTCAAAACCAATTGGGCTTATAAATGCTAAATTAACGCTTAGTAGTGTAGATGCGTTTGATATAAGTGCAGTGCAATACCAAGGTGATTTAACAGCAAAAATGGATACAGAATTAAACGCAGAGGTAGCGTTAACGCAGCAATTAAAAAGCGCAGAATATAAAGAATTTAAAGTCAAAGATATAAGTAACACATTAACAGCAAATGCTAATTTAGGCGTAGGTGAGTTATTTGCTGATCTAACAGCAAAAACGAATATAAAGGCAGTTAATAGCCCTGACATAAAACTTAATAATATAAAAGTAGAGTCTACAGGCTTGCAAAGCCGTGCACTAAAAGCCACGCATCACGCATTTATAAACGATGTTGAGTTAGTTATAAATCATCATCTGTCGTCGCAAGCTCATCCGTTTGAAGTCATTATTCCTGAACAAAATGCGCTGCCGTTAAATAAATTTATTAGGCAATTTGAGCCACTTGCACAGCTAACTAAGGGCGAATTTAATGGCTATATTAGTGGCGATGTAAACTTACAAAATGCATTGTTCAATATGGGGATTAGTCATACAAGTGCACTGTATAACGATTACCTTGTGAGTGATTTAAATAGCGTGTTTAGTGGGGAATATAATTCAGGTAAGCTTAATGTAAAACCCACTACCTTTAATTTAAATGAGTTTAGAGCCGGTGCCGTAGTTAAAACGATTGAAGGGCAATGGCAAGTGAGTAGCAATACCGCGCTGATAAATGATGTAAAAGGAAGTGTGTTTGGTGGCGAGTTTTCGTTAGATACCTACACAATAGGGAAGCCAAACCAAGTTGCCAATGTTAAGTTTGAAAACATTGATGCAAGTAAACTCGTTACACTCGACGATAAGTCGGGCATTGTATTAACGGGGCGCTTGGCGGGGTCTTTACCTATCCATTTTGATAGTGGAAAAATTGAAATAATTGACGGTAGTTTATTTAGCCAAGGAACAGGTAATTTAAAAATCACCAATAATGCCGCGTTTGATTCAGTAATGCAGCAACAGCAAGAGTTGCAACCTGTATTAGGGCTATTAACTAATTTAGATATTCAAAAACTCAATAGCAGTGTGGCATTAAAAAACGATGGTTGGTTAAAACTAGGGGTTAATTTGCAAGGCTATAATAAAGCAGAGCAGCAGCAGGTCAACTTTAATTATAACCACGAAGAAAACGTATTTACACTTTTGCGTGCACTGCGTTTAAGTGACGAAATTACACAGAAAGTTGAGCAACAATACTCACAAAAAGGAAACTAATAATGAGACAGTCGTTATTGATAAAAGTACTGCTCGCGCTGAGTGCTATTAGTGCACTAAGTGCCTGCACGCATCGTGTTGAGGTGTCTGCTAAAGAGCCCATTACGATTAATTTAAATGTGAAGGTCGATCACGAAATTCGCGTAAAAGTAGATAAAGAACTCGACAGTTTGTTTAGTGACGACAGTGAATTGTTTTAAGGAGTTAGGAGATGAATAGTATGAAAAAATTAAATGTTATTACGTTAGTTAGTGCAGTATGTATGTCGTTCTCTGTGTGGGCTATTAGCCTTGATGACGCTAAAAACCAAGGTTTAGTAGGTGAAGACAGCTCCGGTTATTTAGGACTTGTTGTACAAAACGCAGAAGCTAAAGCCGTTGTTGATGACATAAATGCAAAGCGTAAAGCGCAGTACTTAAAGTTGGCTAAAAAGAATAACTTGTCACTTTCACAAGTCGAAGCGCTTGCTGCCGCTAAAACAATTGAAAAAACGCAAAGTGGCCATTACGTTGAGGTCAATGGTAACTGGGTTAAAAAATAAGCTTAAGTATTACCTTGTTTTTCAAAAGTTTTGCACAAAGTTTTGTACAAACCAAAATAAAACCGAGCATTTAAGCGCTCGGTTTTTTACAGCCTTCAAGTAACTGCTGCCAAAAATCAATACCCTTACGCCTTGCTAAATTTATATTATGCTCAGGAATAGATTCAGGCTCGTTATAACTATCAAGTGCTTCACTCATACTTGCTTCGCGAATTAAATGCAGGGTAGGAAAGGGTGCTCTATTTGTGTAGTTTGCGGCATCGGTCTCATCGCTATCGGCAAATACGTAATCAGGATGAAAATTAGCAATTTGATACTTACCTTCAAACCCCTGCGCGACTAAAAGCGCATTAGCTAAATCGACCAAGTCTAAAAAGTCTTCAAAGTCACTAAAGCCATTGTCAAACATGATAAGGGTTGTTTCGCGCTCTGGCTCGCGGTCAAGCTCTACACATTGCTCAAGCATATCCATTACAGCATCATCCAAACTTGCTGCTGGACTTACGATGTAATGAATACAGTTGTTTTCTACTTCTTTGCGAGCAAACGGGCAAAAGTTATATTTAACAATAACAGATGACACCCATTCGCGGGTTTGGCTTATAGCTATGTTGGTCACGGTTTTGGCTCTAAATATTGATTAATAATGTTAAGTGTTTTTTGTATAGCACCTTGATTTTTAGCTACGCATTGCGCAGCTTTAATACCTAAAGTTTGGCATGCTTTGGTGTTTTGGCTAAACGTTATAAGCTGCTTTGCGAGTTCGTCGTTGCTATCAACCACTACAGCGCCTTTAAGTTTTATTAGCTCGGGATAAACATGGTCAAAATTGTATGTGTGTGGACCTGTTATTACACCTACCGAAAACGCAGCTGACTCTAGTGGGTTATGCCCACCTCTACGTATTAAGCTGCCACCAATAAAGCTCACATTTGCAGCGCCATATAAACACTGTAACTCACCAAGCGTATCAGCAAGGAGTACTTGTTCATTGTTGTAGTTATTTTTGCTACGGCGGCTAAAACGAAGTGGGCTTTGTGTTAAAAGTTCTGCCACTTTATCAAATTGCTCTGGATGGCGCGGAGCAATTATAAGTAATGCATTCGGTTGTTTTTTTAGTAACTGTTGGTGAGCTGCCAATACTAATTCATGTTCTACAGGATGTGTTGAGCCTGCCACCCACACAAAGCGTTCATCGTTATTGTCTTCATTACTGTTATAAAGCTGTTTAAGGTTGAGTGCTTTAGCTAATTGCTCGTCACTTGGTGTTATATCAAATTTTATAGAGCCTGTTACATGGCTTTTTGAAGCTTCAAGACCAAGCTCTATAAAACGCTCTGCATCTGCCTTGTTATGACTCGCAAGTACCGTAATGGAGCGCATAATAATATGGGTTAATTTAGCGACCTTTTGATAGCCTTGCTGCGACTTTTCAGAGAGTCTTGCATTGATGACAAGTACCGGTATATTTTTTTTGTGACTTATCGCCATTAAATTAGGCCATAGCTCGGTTTCTAAAATACATAATGCTTGTGGCTTTATACGCTTTAAAAATCGAGCCGTCGCAAACGGAAAATCGATTGGTAAATAGCTACACGCTATAGTATTTTTAAACTGGCTAAGTACTTGCTCTCTGCCTGTTGGGGTATTACAGGTTATAAGTATATTTAAATTTGGATGCGCTTTTTGAAGAGCTTTAATAAGCGGCGTTGCGGCAAGTACCTCACCAACAGAAGCACAATGAAAAACTAAAGGTTTGGTTTTATTCGTAAATAAAGACTTACTGACAAACCCAAAGCGCTCTTTAAAGTGTGCACGATAGCCTTGGTTTTTTTTACCTCGTAAAATATAGAGATAAAATACAATCAGTGGGCTAATAAAAATTAATGCGGATGAGTAAAAAATGCGTGCCATACTGATCTTTCTTAAAGGGAGAAGGCGTTAGTTTACCGTTAAATAGCCGTTTTCTAAACATACTCGCAATAAAATATGGTCTGGGTTCAGTTATAACCCGATAAAATGCACACAATTAAATAAAATTATGGAATAATGGATTTAATTTTTCCCTGCTATTTCAGTTCCTAGAGGAATTTTTCATGTCAACTATCGATTCAGTAGCAACTAGCTACGTTGAAACATTAAACCGTCATCAAGCATTATTTGAAACGATGGAAGCTTATCATCAAGAATCTATGCAACTGTTAGAAGCATGCCACAGCGCATTACAAGCTGGTGGCAAGATTGTTTGGTTTGGTAACGGCGGTAGTGCAGCCGATGCGCAGCATTTAGCAGCAGAATTTGTAGTGCGTTACAAATTAGAACGTGGTCCGCTTGCCTCTATGGCATTGACTACAGATACCTCTATTTTAACTGCACACAGCAACGATTATCATTTTGATACTGTGTTTGAGCGCCAGGTTCAAGCGCTATGTAAGCCAGAAGATTTAGTGATTGGTTTAACCACATCAGGTACTAGTAATAATATTAACTTAGCGTTAGAAGCTGCAAATAAACTAGGCGCTTTTACAGTGGCACTAACTGGGCGTGATGGTGGTAAAGTAAAAGACATTGCTAAGTTACCTATCATTATAAAAAATGACGAAACAGCACGTATTCAAGAAGCTCACATGTTTATAGGTCACTGGTTATGTGAAGCCATGGATATGGTTGTTGCGGAGCAGCAGTAATGGATTTATCGTTATTAAAAAACCTATCAGCGGCACGAATATTAGTTGTTGGCGATGTAATGCTAGACCGTTATTGGTATGGCGATACAGGGCGTATTTCGCCAGAAGCGCCAGTACCGGTTGTTAAAGTAAGTAAATTTGAAGACAAAGCGGGCGGTGCAGCTAACGTTGCAAAAAATATAGCGCGGTTAGATGCAAAAGTTGGCTTATTGGGTTTAATTGGTGAGGACGAAAGCGGGCAGATTTTAGAGACTATTCTAAAAGGTGAAAAAATAAGTTCACAATTAGTCAGTGTATGTGATTTACCGACTATTTCAAAAATGCGTGTTATTAGCCGTCATCAACAACTCGTTCGTCTTGATTTAGAAGAAACGTTTACTGAGCAACACAGCCAGCTTTTATTAAACCGCTTAGAGTTGGTACTTGATGAATACGACTTTATTGTGTTTTCTGATTACAGCAAAGGATCTTTAAGCTTAATTAAAGAGATGGTAAGCCTTGCTAAGAGCGCCGGAAAAACGGTTTTAATCGACCCTAAATCGCCAGATTTACATTTATATGAAGGTACTGATTACATTACGCCTAATTTACATGAGTTTAAGTTAGCGGGTGGTCAAACCGATTCAGAAGAGGCTTTAACTGCAAGTGCGCGTGATTTAATTAGCAAAAATGGCATTAAAGCCATGTTGCTTACGCGTTCTGAGCAAGGTATGTCGTTAATTAATGCAGATGAAAAGTTTGATTTTGCAGCACAAGAGCTTGAAGTAAGCGATGTGACTGGGGCCGGTGATACGGTTATAGCTACATTAGCCGTTATGCTTGGTGCGGGCATGGAACCCAAAGATGCTGTCGAAATTGCTAATTTAGCGGCAGGTATAGCGGTTAGTAAATTTGGTGCAGCAACTGTCTCGCCAGAAGAGTTAAGTCGTAAGCTTGGTCAGTATTTACATACTACTGGTGAGCATTACCAAACACCATTTGATGATGTACTTCAGCATATTGAATTTGCAAAACAAAACGGTGAAACCATTGTATTCACTAATGGCTGTTTTGATATTTTACATGCTGGGCATGTGCGTTATTTAGCACAAGCTAAAGCGCGAGGCGATAGGCTCGTTGTTGGATTAAATAATGATGAATCTATTACGCGCTTAAAAGGGGCGGATCGTCCTATTAACCCACTAGATGAGCGTGCAATGGTACTTAGCGCACTTTCATCTGTTGATTGGGTTATTCCGTTTGGTAGCTTAGATGAAAACGATACTCCCGCTAAATTAATTGAGCAAATAAGCCCTGATATTTTAGTTAAAGGTGGCGACTATACCGTAGAGCAAATAGCGGGTGCTGAGCATGTACTTCGCCATGGCGGAAAAGTTGAAGTGCTTGAATTTTTAGATGGGTGCTCAACATCAAAGGTAATTAGTAAAATTAAGCAGTAATACCAATTTTATTAAAAGCATGATCATTCTAGCGTATTA
>NZ_PNDU01000547.1:0-425 GCF_005886635.1 Pseudoalteromonas sp. S558
TCTACTTAGCAAGCAATAACGATATTTAACTTTTACAAAGGAGAATATGATTATGAGTAACGATCTACAACCGGCGATGAAAATGCCTGCACTTGTTGTTAAAGACAGTGATAATAAGCAGGCTGATATTACAGTTAGACAAACAGATTTACCATGGAAAATGATTGTTGTTTATCGTGGTAAGCATTGCCCATTGTGTACTAAGCAACTTAATGCATTAGCGAAAATGAAAGGCCAATTTATTGATGCCGGTGTTGAGCTTGCGGCGGTTAGTGGCGACAGCCACGAGCAACTGACGGAACACCTAAATAATTTAGAAGTGAATTTTCCATTGTACAGTGGCCTTTCACTCGTGCAGATGACAGATCTTGGCTTATATATTAGTGAACCGCGTAATGAAAATGAAACCGATCATCCATTTGCAG
>NZ_PNDU01000548.1:0-2350 GCF_005886635.1 Pseudoalteromonas sp. S558
AGTCGATTCAATCCCACTCATACGCTGCCCCTTGGATGCTTTCTAGGGGCTATTTACTCTTTGTTGCTTACACGGATGCAGGTAAGGGGCGTGAGCAGGACCCCGAAGCTTTGCTCGGCTTTTACTTATTCTTACAGGGATGTAAGCCACTAGAGTAACGCAGGAGCAGTTACCAAGCCCACTAGGTTACAAATCTCGCGCCGCAATTAAATAGCCCTTGGATTGAACAAATTTCAATCCACAAAGATCAACACGCCCTAGACCCACTCTATTGTTTCACTGAAAATACCTAGCTAAAAAAAATTTAAATATCATTACAATTCAAAATTTTAGTAAATCCTCAGCCAGAGTTCGTGCTAAATAGGAATTCAAAAAAAGCTATTATTAATTTTAAAATGAAACCTATCTAGCACTTATTTTTCAAATATAAGATTAAGAGTTTTTATTTAATTGGGTTGTTATATCCATAGATTTAATATTTGTGTCTAACTGATGAGTGTAATTTTTTAAACCTTCAAGCTCTAACTCCATCAAATTAATCCTAAATACTTGCGGTGATTGGTACATTCTAACTGAAAATATTTTATTTTTTAAATCAGATACAGTAACCCACTGTGTGAAATCATGGACGTTTTCGCCTTGTGAATCTCGACTTGTTCCCAATGGAATATCGACCGTATTTAATATATGAAAAGCCAGCGTAGTCGCATCCTCTTTTCCTACTTTAATATTGTTGTTTATTGAGGGCACTTCTTTCATTAATTCAGCATCTTTGGCTACATTAGACTTAAAATCATTCGCTTCATCTATTTCATATTGGGAAGTGAATTGTGTAACTGGAAATGAAAAATTAGTCATCATTGCCGCTCTCACAAAACGATCAACGGGTGTTGAACTTCCAGGAACACCTGAAAATCCAGTTCCTTGCGCATAGGAATTACACTGAAAATTAGAGGCTGCACTTTCATATGCACTTACACTCGGTGTCGTTGGCTCTCCTTGTTCATTCTGAAAATTAAATGGCATTACATTTACATAGTTATAACGAACATTTTCTTGTTGCCAAGCAATTAAAGGATCATTAGTAAGAACACCGATTGGATTAAGGTCTGTTATGGTTAGCTTCCCTTGAGCATATTCTAAAACAATGCTATTCCCTTCAGCATCATGCACAGGAAAATGAAACTTCATTGCATTTGGAGCTTTAGAAAAAGGACTAACAACTAAAATTTTATCTTTTGTATCTAAATCGCATTCTTTTAAATCAGATCCACCTTTGTTTAACACCAATTTGTCATAGTCCAATCCATTAATAACATCTTGGCAAGTGCTACAGCTTGATAATATCCACGCAGGAAGGCTAGGGTAGTAAATAATATCTTGATTGTTACAAGTTTTTGATATTGGATATTGGTACTCACTTTGCGCTAATACCATAGATCCGGTAGTTAAGCCTTCTGTGTTTAATCCATTAGTGGCTATATTCGCAAATGTCTCTTCTACACCTAAAGTTTCAGCTATAGCAAGCTTAAACCCATTCATAGCAACAAAGCCATAATCACCAGTCCAAGCAAGAAGGTGTTTATTAATAACATCAATATCGTCACGAAGTACAAATTGTGCAGAGTCATCCTGTAAATCTGACTGACTCGATGTTAAGGTAATTTGCTTATATATATACTTTTTAGGCCTAAAAAATAGTTCTGATTTTAAATCTGGCCCCAACTCCATTGAGCGGCCTATCACTGGAATACTTTTTTGAAAGTTAGAACTTACGGCTTTAATTGAGAAATCTGTACACATCGTGATCTTCCTTATATTAACTATTAAAATAAAATTTACTGTATTTATATTTTTCAGTAAGATTTAAGTTAACAGCTATTAATACAAAGACCTATTACAGCTTATTACACAAGATCGGAACACAAAGTTTAAAGCGCTGACTTTTCATCTCGCCATGATGTAAATATCAACTTATACCAGCCTCAACACTTTTAAATAAAGTAAAAAATAAAAAAACCTAATAAAGTGAAAGACCTAATTAAGCTTATAAAAACCTTTTTGATACTTTTAGGATTAAAACTAAAATAACACCAACATTTGTAAATACTGCTATGAATAAATCTGACAATAATATCTCTTTAATACCAATCCACTTAATTAAGAAGTTTATTTTGAGGTAAAAAACTTTGTCGATAACAAGACGAGATTTCGTTGTTTTTTTTCTATATCAGAAATTTTAACGCAGTTAGCGTCGGGTTAATCCTCAAATTGATTCAGTAACCTGAACTCTGGATAATAAATCTATCTCGAGCAGCTATTTTCAGCGCTAACTGCGTTGAATTTAAAT
>NZ_PNDU01000549.1:0-370 GCF_005886635.1 Pseudoalteromonas sp. S558
AATTTTATTGACCACTACACACCATGGCAGAACCCGAAAAGGCAACAAGTAAAGTAAAAACGAGTGCTTCTAGTCCCCAAGCAAACTGTCTTGAAAAGCTAATTTGAGCACTGTAAAGGGCAGAAAAAATAGCCTGTGATATCGCTAACACCAACAATAAAGATGCTGTAATTAGGATGGTGCGTTTATTCGTAAATTCCATTTGGACCTCTTATAATTTTATATTTAATGCTTTTAAAAGCTGTAATAGCTCTCATACTTGGGGTATAAGACAGGTAAAGCGAGTTAATTATTTCACGTAAACCTATAAAAGTAATAATTAATAAAAAATAGCCTAAAGCTATGACTTTTTAAATCACCCGAATTCATT
>NZ_PNDU01000550.1:0-263 GCF_005886635.1 Pseudoalteromonas sp. S558
CCTAACTGCCACGGAAGCGATTTACGACCATGAAGGTGATACCAATCAACCACATGGTATCAAAACCATTGAGCCTGTTCTTTATTTAGATCTAACATATTATAACTTTCACTCGTCCTCAATGGCGGCTCAGTCTAGTGCAGTTATTAAAAAGATCAAGCTATAGGGGGTGAAAAATAAGCTAATAGTTGTGATTGGCGGCGTGGTCAGGGATTATCCGCAACCAGTTGTTGACTCTTTGGATGTGTCCGGCCAAATATTTG
>NZ_PNDU01000551.1:0-248 GCF_005886635.1 Pseudoalteromonas sp. S558
ATCGCAAATTATTACTTTTGGTACTATGGCGGCCAAAGCGGTTATACGAGATGTAGGCCGGGTACTTGGTCATCCGTATGGATTTGTTGATCGTAGTTCTAAGCTTATTCCGGGCGATCCGGGAATGACATTAGCCAAAGCGTTTGAAGTTGAACCTCGTTTGCAAGAAGCCTACGACGGCGATGAAGAAGTTAAAGACTTAAACGACATGTGTCGTATTCTTGAGGGTTGTACCCGTAATGCCGGTA
>NZ_PNDU01000552.1:0-353 GCF_005886635.1 Pseudoalteromonas sp. S558
TAATCCACACCCTCTATTTAATGGTTAAATATTAAGCGCGACAACTAGTCTGACAGAGAGGGGTAACGTTCATCTCTAGCAAGCACATCTAATTTTGTGCTGTAGTTATTAATAACAGAGTCCATGAACTAAACTAGACAGCCACTCTAATTTAGAGTGGCAAAGCTGTGCCTAGATTTACTTTTTTAGGTCAATAATTAATGTTTTACGACTACGTTACTTTTATTTCATCCAGTAAATCTGCAATCATCACTCTTAAACCTAAATTACACGCATGAAAATGACTGCATGATGCAGTTTTAACTTTTTACTGGGGCGTTTAAACTTTATGCTAATAGCTTTTCGTAGTTAAT
>NZ_PNDU01000553.1:0-302 GCF_005886635.1 Pseudoalteromonas sp. S558
ATAACAATAATCCTGTAAATATTTATAGATACTTCCCGCTTTACCAAAAAGAACTCGACTTTGAAAAAATACATTGGATAGATAGATTAATCAAAAAGTTTGAAGTGGAAGGAGTAAGTAAAGCAATCCTAAAAACTCGTAAACCATTAAGCTGACTAGGAATTAAATTAAATAGGAAGAAATAACAAAGACAGCCCCTTTAAATAGTGGGTGTTGATTTACTGGTAACACTTTGTAATGAAAAAATATAAATTTAAAGAAAAGGATGCTTCGATGGCAGCAATCAGAATAACTCAATCTGT
>NZ_PNDU01000554.1:0-730 GCF_005886635.1 Pseudoalteromonas sp. S558
AGCGTTATCGCCTATGTATGGGGAACACCACATAGACTTTGCCTTGCCTAAAAACCAAACAGTCTGCTGCAAATTCAACCTCGAAAGATAAACAGAACCTAGCATACAGGCTTTGCCTAAAAACAAAATACACGGCTGTAAATTTAACCTCAAAAGATAGTCTCCATAATTAAAACTTGAGGCTGCCTTTAATCGTTTGCATTTGCTGCTGCAGTTGGTTTTGAATATCGTTGACGAGTAAACTTGACTCGCTTACTTGGCCTTTCATACTCTCCATTGATTGGCTAAAATTATCCAATAAACTATTTTGCTGCTTAGCTAATGCCATAGCCTCAAAAGCAACACTATTTGCACTTTGCGCATTATCAGCCACCCCTTCCGAGTTTAGCTTTAGCTCTTGGGCATTTTGCGTTTGTGATTGAGCCCCTTCGGCTAAGGCCGATATTTGTGCAGAGACAACTCGAGAGTTTTCAGTCAACAAATTAAGCTGATCGTTTATGTCACTTAGCGATCCTTGAGTTTGACGCGCTAATTGCCTCACCTCATCAGCGACTACGGCAAAACCACGGCCATGCTCGCCAGCTCTTGCTGACTCTATGGCTGCATTTAGTGCTAATAAGTTAGTTTGATCCGCAATATTTCGAATGATTTCAATTATTTTTCCTACACCATCAACACCATTTAATAACTCTTGAATACTTTGCATGCCATGCTCTACACGCTCTATAGT
>NZ_PNDU01000555.1:0-1459 GCF_005886635.1 Pseudoalteromonas sp. S558
AACAACACAAAACTCCCACTTTATATTCTGCATAAAATACAGTAATCGATTGAACCAAAATAGGAACTCAGCTATGGTTTGTTTATCAATAAAAATAAATAAAAAAAACGAGTTAATCTACAGGCTCGTTATGCTTTGAATTCATACATATATAATTAATTATCAAGGAATGAAAATGAAAAAGTCTATTATCTCTCTAGCTATTGTTGCTTTGCTTGTACCATCTGCTTATGCAGCAAACTTAAAAGATTCTGTCCCAAAAGCAAAAACTAAGCTTGAACAATTCAGTGCTAAAACAGGTGTTGTGTTAATCAGAGGCTTTCAAAAAATAGGTAGCGCTCAAGGGCTTTACAGTACCTCAGTGAATATCCAAAGCAAAGAGTTCACAAATGTTACAGATGGCTCAAAACAATACGGAATTACCATTGAAGCATTTAAAGAAAATGGTAAGTATGACAAACAACATACTTCATTCATTGACTTTGATGAAATTAATTCCTTAATACAAGGAATTGACTATATAAGTAAAGTTAAACCTGATGTAACTAAGTTTGAAGATTTTCAAGCTGACTATACAACTAAAGGTTCTCTGAAAATATCTACATTTAGTTCAGGTGACAAGCTTATGGCTGCTGTTACTAGTGGTGATATTGGTGGTGTTGCAGCTTATTTTAATATTGAAGATTTAGCCAAAATTAAAGATCTGTTACTTAAAGCTAAGAAAAAAATCGAGTCAGTTAAAGCATAACAATACGCTGAAATGCATTACGGCCAAAAAGACGGCCTTCACTGGACGTGCTAGTCGCACGCCCTTTAGCTAAAAGCGTTAGCTTTTTTAATGAAGTATGGAGTGATATGGAAGAGTTACTTATAAATTTGTCTAGTTTATCGTGGTGGATTTCAACTGTTGTTATCGCCGTTTTAGCTAGTTTGTTCGCAGGTTTTCTCCAAAACTGGATTCCTAAATGGATAACAAAACTTAGTAAATCAGCACGTAAAAGATCTTACAAACGAAAAAGAATAGTCGTCACTGCAACTAGAATCTATATGGATAATTCTCAATTGCATATTTCTGCTATACATAGATACAATCGAAGTTTTCTTATGATGGTATTAACATTGTTACTAACTATGTTAATGGGACCATTACATTTGTTTTTTGAGACTTTTCCTATATATGATCCTCTTGGTCTATTAATGCCTAAAGTTAGTGGTTTAAGTGTTGGTCTACTTCCACTGAGTTTGATATTTTTATTGGCTCCAATGTTTTTTTCTATTGGTAGTAACGCTCGTATGCTTAATATAACTCATTGTAGATTAAGAGTTCATGCTAAGCGGGGTTGTAAGTACACAAAAGCTAATCGGGTAGCCGGAGGTCTCTAACCTCCAGCCCCCACACCACCCATCATGCGGGTCCGCAATGGGCGGTTCATCTCCCGTAATGAATATTGATCCAAAT
>NZ_PNDU01000556.1:0-778 GCF_005886635.1 Pseudoalteromonas sp. S558
TTTAATTTCTTTAACTGTACCGGCAAATGGAGCTGGTACTTCCATTGCAGCTTTGTCGCCTTCAACGTTTAAGATTGATTGATCTTCTTCAACCGTATCGCCAACTGCAACCATAATTTCAGTTACTTCAACTTCATCGCCACCAATATCAGGTACATTCACTTCTTTAGTACTTGGTGCTGCGTTTGCTGTTGAGCTAGCTGCTGGCGCTTCTACAGGAGCTGACTCTTTAGCCAGTGCTGCAGATTCACTTCCTGCTACTTCAAAAACAAACACAAGTGAGCCTGTTTTTACTTTGTCGCCAGCGACGACTTTAATTTCTTTAACTGTTCCAGCAAACGGCGCTGGTACTTCCATTGCGGCTTTGTCGCCTTCAACGTTTAAGATAGATTGCTCTTCTTCAACGGTGTCGCCAACAGCAACCATGATTTCAGTTACTTCAACTTCGTCGTCACCAATATCTGGTACGGTTACTTCTTTAGTTGAAGAACCTGTAGAAGCAGCGGGTGCTGCCTCTTCAGATTTAGCTGGAGCAGCGGCTGATGCTTTTTCTTCATCAGTGCCTTCACTCTCGCCTTCAAACAAAAATACTAAAGAGCCTGTTGTAACGGTGTCGCCAACGTTAACTTTAATCTCTTTTACAGTCCCCGCTTGAGAAGCAGGTATTTCCATTGATGCTTTGTCACCTTCAACATTTAGTAATGATTGGTCAACATCTACTTTATCGCCAACGCTTACTAATATTTCGGTTACTTCTACTTCGTCGTCACCAATATCA
>NZ_PNDU01000056.1:0-8439 GCF_005886635.1 Pseudoalteromonas sp. S558
AGGATACAAACCTCGCGCCGCGATTAAATCGCCCCTAGATTGAACAAATTTCAATCCACAAAGGTCAACACGCCCTAGCACTTCTGATTGCCCCGTAATTCATGAGTTGTTTTATATATTCTTCTTTTTTAGGAAGGATTATCGCTATAATTCCACACTGCTCTTCCTATCGTTATGTTGAATTATAAGTCCGTTTAGTTTCACGGAAATAAACACTTTATAGAAGGAATTTTTGTGATGGTATTACAGAGTATTACAGCAGGGGAGATCATGAATAGTAAGACTAGTTTGAGTTAAAATTTAGAAACGTTTATTTTTACATTACCCTTAGTATTATGGGGTTTATAAAATTCACAGTGGCTGTGAGGTATTCTTATACATATTGTTACGGGTTAATTTTATTGTCGCTGAACATATGTGTACTTTTATAAAAAGGTAAGCGGCTTAACTTTGTTTGATTAGTATTCAACATATCGAAGTCATAATGTAGTCAGTCTAAGTGAAATTAGGTCTACTGTAAGCATATTGATCTTTGTATCTTAGCGTATTTTGTTGTTATTTTTACCGCCAGTAATGCGATTTTTATTAAACTATCGGTTGTACTGGCGGATTAAATTATTCATTACTTCCTCATTTAATGCCTTGGTATATGCTATAAATCATCTTTGTTCTTTCACGTTTTATCACTTAAAACAAATTACTGCTGGCGCTTATAGCTGCATTATTTAAATGCTTATTTTTATTAAACTAACCTGTATTTTTGCAATTTGCTGTTTGGCTTATCAGGTATTGTCATTTCAATTAGCGCGGCATCTATAGCTGGTTTTAGGTAGCGTTCTCTAAAATGCTTTCTGTCTTTTAAATTTAGTTTTACTTGTAATTGCTTTCGGTTTAAAGAATCACCCGCTTGGGATAGTATGTTTATTAAGGCTTTAACTTGTGGGGTTTGTTGGGTTTTTACTGTTGTGGGGTTTTGTTGAGGGGTTGGTTTTTTGTCTGATAATGAATCATTAAATGTTAAAACTGCACATAAAACGTTTTCTAGTATGTATTCTATAAAGGCGCAAGAGTCACCTGTTTCGGTACTGTTACTTATTGCTGTGCGGTATTGTTCTTCACTTGTCGCGACGATGCCCTCTATTGGCATTAGAGCAAATAATGGGTTCCATTGCTTTAGCATTTGAGTTTGCCAAATACACCCAATCCGGCTATTACCATCAACAAAGGGATGTATAAATTTAAGCTCATAGTGAAACACCGAGCTTTTTATAAGAGGATGTTGGTTTGAGCTAGCAAGCCAACTAAACAGCTCTTCCATCATTTGTGGAATATGCAGAGCTTGTGGAGCCATTTGCAATCTTTTGCCTTTATCGACATTGCTGGTTCGATAATGACCCGCATTACTTCCTCGCGATAGCATGAGGGTTTTATGCGCACTTAAAAAGTCATTGCAAAGGTTTGTATCCCAATTATCTAATTGATTATAGGTGTTAGCTATGTCGTTTTTTTCTTGGGCGATTTCAGTCACTAAGGAGTCGTCATCACGATGTGGCGTATTTATATGCGGGCGGGTTAAATCACTGCCTTCAATAGCAAGAGTGTTTTGAATCTGATTTTTGACAATGTTTTCGCGGTCTTGATGTATGTCGTTTTTATTATAAAAAACAGACAACTTACCAAGGGCTTCGGCAATATCAGAAATATAATGAATAATTTTTGCTGTAATCGTAAAGGGAGGTTGAAAATGACTCATGAAATAATAAATTTTAAGCTTAAATTCTATCTATAAGATACGCTAATCAAACTTAAAAGTCAGCGCTATTGGTATAATTTAAAATTATTAATAAAGAGTAAAGCCTTACATCTATCCTATGTTTTTATTAAGTATTTGTAAAGTAAACAGCCCTCTTTACAAAGAGGGCTTAAAATGGCGTGTTTTTATGATTGTTAATAACAATACAAGATTACTTTAAAACCAAACACACGATTGCTAACAATAAGTAACTGCATTTATTCTTCAATAAATGCTTCTCCTTCAGTTATCCATTTGGCGGCAGGCTTGCCTTTTAAATGATGATCAAAGTACTGCATCATACGCACTGAAAAGTCGACCTGATTAGGGAATTTTTTCAAGTGGTGCGGTTCACCTTCATATTGTAAAAAGGTGGCGTCTTTGCCTGCGCGGCGTAGTGCTAAATAATACTGTACGCCTTCGTGCCATGGAACAGCATCATCTTTATCACCAAACATAATTAAGATGGGAGTGTTTACCTTATCTGCAAAAAACACCGGTGAGTTTTCAATGTAAAGCTCTGGTGCTTCAAATAAGTTTTTGCCAATACGGCTTTGCCCTGTTTCGTATTGAAATTGACGTGCAAGGCCCGATTTAAGGCGAATACCACTGTAAGCACTGGTCATGTTAGATACAGGAGCCCCTGACACAACGGCTTTAAACATATCAGTTTGGGTGATCATAAAGGCGCTTTGATAACCCGCCCATGAGTGGCCTTGTAAACCTATTTTATTTGGATCAGCAATCCCTAAGTCGATTAGCTTTTGGGTGGCATTAATCATGGTTTGTGTTGATGATTTGCCTGGGTGGCCTATTTCAAAACGAATATCAGGTAAAAATATTGCATAACCGTTTGATGTGAACATAGGGAAGTTAGGGCGATGGTTTAATTCCATTTTTGGAAAATCAAACATGCGCTGGCTCATATAACGGTAAAAGTACACAACAACAGGGACTTTATCACCTTTTTTATAGCCTGCTGGTTTTATAAGCACGCCTTGCAAGTCTTCGCCATCAAAGCCTTTGTAGCTTATTAGTTCTGGCTTTTCACCCCAAGCAAAATCATTGATTTGTGGGTTTAATGTCGTTACTTTTTTTGGTGCACTAAAACTAAAGTCAGTGTGATAGAAATCCGGAAATTGACTGTAAGTTTGCGAGGTAAACACGTACTTGTCGGCATTTTTAGCTTTTTTGACCAGCTCAAAGCGTTTTTGTCCACTCAGTACTTTGGTGATCGTATTTGTAGTTAAATCGAGTTTTGCAACTTCGCTTTGCTTAGTCTGTAGGTTTATAGCAGATAAAAGCAGGGTGTCTGCTTTTTTAAAGCCAATTTGGTCTTTATCAAGCTTAACAACGCGATATTGCGTATTACTTTGTTTTCCATCGGTTAAACGGGTTGCTTGCTTAGTTTGTACGTCAAATGCCCAGATATCGTATTTGCTGTAAGCAAGTACTTGGCTGCTGTCTTGCATCCAGCCGGCAAAGCCATAGCCTGGCTGAGTTGAAGGGTAGTCATGTTTATCGTCAGCAAAGGTGGCCTGAATTGCTTTAGTCAGTGGGGTTACTTGATTGTTTTTTAAATCTTTAAGCTGTATTTGGCTATTGCTAAAGTAAGCGGCAAACTCACCATTAGGTGCAAGGCTTGGCCTAAATGGATAGTCATTAATAATAGCTGTTTGCTTGCCTGTATTTATATTTACAGCAAAGTAGTCTGCAAAAAAACCGCCGTACATTATTTTTTCTAGGTAGGGGATGTTAGATGAGCCAAGTAAAGACACATCTCGCTCAGAGTTTAGTGCAACCTCAGGCATATTAGTGGTACTTAGCTGTACCGCTTTTTGTGAATTAACGTGGTATACCGCGCTGTAATGGCGAGTTTTATTAACTTCGTCCCATTGTTGCTCTTCGCGCGGCTTTATTTGTGCATCGTTGTTATGCCATACATTTAAACCTTTGTGTTCACGTATGGTATCAAAATCGTAAAGTGATGCTTCGTCAGTGTATTCTTTTGCTTTTACTTTCGCTGCGAGTTTTGGGTGGTTCTCAAAGTATAAGCGCTCGCCGTTTTCAGACCATGTTAGCGTGGCTGTTTTACCTATTGTCCAATCTTTATTTGGCGAGCTTATTGTTGAAAGAAGTTCGTTTTTCCATAGCTGTAAACTGTAGTTGCGGCGGCGTGTATCGTCATTGACGTAATTTCCTACAGTAAACGCAACACTCGTATTTGTTGGATGCCAAGCTATTTTACTGGCTACTACGCCAGGCTCATCTATTAAGGTTGTGCTTTGAAAGTTATTTAAGTTTATAAGCGCTATTTGATTATTATTGCCATCACTGTAACTTTGGCTAACCAGTAATTGATCGTTAGTCGCGCTAATATCATAGCTAAATACGTTTTCTATTGTGTGGCTGCGTTTATCGGCTAAATTTATAATAACGAGTGAGTAAGTTTTATCTTTTTTATCTGGTGAAATTGCGCTCTCGTCTTTAATGTCGCCAGTGCTTTCACTTTTTTCTTTTTCGTCATCTTCTTTATCAGCGGCTTTATTTAAACGATAAGCAAGCCAAGCACCGTCATCTGACAGTTTATAATCTTTAACGTCAGCAAAGCTTTGTTGTTCGCCTGATAGCGTGTTTACGAGTACGACATTATTTTTTAGTGTGTCTTTTTTCTTGTTGGTTTCTTTTTCAAGCAAAGTAGGTACTTGCGTAAATGCGACCCAATTTGCAGCTTTATTTATAACGGGTTTAGTACCTCGCTCAACTTCGCTAATTAAACTATTACTGCTCAGTGAGTAAACTTGGCCTGTGGCATTACCACGATAAGGCGTTGCACTGAGTGACAAAATACTCCCATCTTCAGATAACTGAGTACTTTTAGTTGATTTAAAATTAAATATATCTTTAAATTGCAATGCGTCTTTGGCGTTTATAGCTGTGCTCGTTAAGCTAATAATAAGCGCAGAACTTAATAAGGTGAGCTTTTTTTTCATTATAGGTTCTCATTTTTTAACATTTATTTAGTGTAACGAGTTTGATTAATATTTCGAGTAGATCAGATAAATAGCAAGCAGGGGCGATGAGTAACATGCAGATACAAAAAAACGACCAAAAGGTCGCTTTTTGTATCTGCTAATTATAAATTCAATTTGGCAGAGAGTCGCAGTTAAAGCCAGATTTTTTGTAACTCAGGCCATTGCTTTTCAAATTGAGTGCTTGGTTTTGCTTTAAAGTCACTGCGTACAAATTGGTTCATTTTACCTTCAACATAAGCAAGTAAAAAATTTGCAAGCGTCAGTTCATCGCTTTGAAAATTTCTACCTTCGCGTAGTTTTCGCTCACGCAATACTTGCTTAAACTGGGTTTCGAGTTTTTCAAAAAAGCTCTGCACTCGTTCGCGTAAGCGCTCTTGCTCACCTTGCAAAGCATCGCCCGTTAAAATACGGGTTATGCCTGGGTTTTTTTCAGCGAATGTTAAAAGTAATAACAAAATATTATAAATGCGAGTTTGGCTTTCTTTTTCATTTTCTAAAATAAGGTTTATGCGCGATAAAAGAGTGTCTTCAATAAACTCTATTAGGCCTTCAAACATACGTGCTTTGCTAGGAAAATGACGGTACAGCGCGGCTTCCGATACGCCCACTTCAGCGGCTAACTTAGCTGTGGTGATACGTTGTCCTAGGCTGGTTTCTAACATTTGTGCGAGTGCTTGCAGTATTTGCTCTTTGCGATTGCTTTTTTTTGTCGCAGGCATGAACATTCCTTTTTTTAGTTATTTCTTAGTGGCACAGTTAAGGACCCTAGTCATTTTTTGTTCAAATGAATGGCTTATGTTAATGTTTTATTCAGTTTGTTTCCAGCCTTTTTATAGGTGTTTAGCGAGTTGCTCGATCACTTTGCGGGCAATTTCTACTTTACTGCTTTGCGCTAATTCTAACTGCTCATTATGCCAATAAAGCGTTAGCGCATTTTGATCAGAATTAAACCCCAAGCCACTTTGCGATACATCGTTAGCACAAATCATGTCGAGATTTTTGTTTTTGAGTTTGCCTTTAGCGTAGTTTTCTACATTTTGTGTTTCAGCGGCAAAGCCGACCGTGTAAGGGCGATTTTGAGTAAGGCCTGCAACTGCTGCAATCACATCAGGGTTTTTTACTAAGGTGAGGGTAAGTTCGTCACCTTGTTTTTTCATTTTTTGAGTCGCAACATTCGCAGCCCGGTAATCGGCAACGGCAGCGCAGCCAATAAATGCATCTGATTGTGGAGCGTAAGTAAGTGACTCTGCGAGTAGTTGCTCAGCGCTTTGTATATTAATTAAGTTTACGCCAGTTGGCGGCTTAATATTAACGGGGCCTGAAATTAAATTCACTTTTGCACCAAGCAATAAAGCGGCTTGTGCGAGTGCATAGCCCATTTTTCCTGAGCTGTGATTTGATATAAAACGAACCGGATCAAGTGGCTCACGTGTTGGCCCTGCTGTTATGGTAATTGTTTTACCTAAAAGTAACTGTGGTCGCTCTTTCGCAATGCATAACTCAACAAGTTCATGAGGTTCTAGCATACGACCAGCGCCTACATCACCACAGGCTTGTTCTCCTTTACCTGGGCCCCAAATAAGTATGTTACGTGCTTTTAACGTTGCTAAATTAGCTTGCGTTGCAGGGTGTGCATACATTTGTTGGTTCATAGCTGGCGCAACGGCTACTTTAGCTGGTGTAGCTAGCAGTAACGTTGTTAATAAGTCATCGGCAATACCGGTCGCCATTTTAGCAATAATGTTACAGGTTGCGGGTGCGACTAAAATTAGATCAGCCCATTTTGCAAACTCTATATGGCCCATTGCCGCTTCAGCAGAGGGGTCAAGCAATGAGTCTGATACCATTTCACCACTTACCGCTTGCATTGTTAAGGGGGTTATAAAGTGCTTGGCCGATTCGGTCATTACCACTTTAACTTCACAACCATGGTCTTTTAATCGTCTAACTAATTCGGCGCATTTATAAGCTGCAATACCGCCGGTAATACCCAGTACAATTTTTTTATTGGTTAAATCAATCATGGTTGTCTATAAGCCTTATTTAATATTGTGGCTAAAATAACAAATCTTTACCTGTACAGCTAAGTTTTTAATTTGAAATTATCAGGCTAATTTAAAAATTTGCATTACAGTTAAAAGACACTTTTGCTCAGCAAGGATGAATAATGCAATTAACATCGCTACCAAATTCACTTCGCCCACGTGAAAAGCTCATTGCTAAAGGAGCCAAAGCATTAACGGATGCTGAGTTGCTGGCTATTTTTTTACGCACTGGCTTACCTGGTATGAACGTAATAGAGTTGGCTCAGCATTTACTTAATGAAAATAAAACACTGCATAACTTGTTTAATGCCAGTATTGAGGAGTTTTGTTCTCAAAAGGGGTTAGGGACCGCAAAGTATGTGCAGCTACAAGCAGTTCTTGAATTAAGCCAGCGATATATGCAGGAACGTTGCCAGCGAGACGCTGTGTTTAATTCGCCAAACTCGGTTTACGACTATCTCACTCTTCAAATGCGTGGCTTGCAACAAGAAGTGTTTATGGTGTTATACCTCGACAGCCAAAATAGATTAGTGAAAGATGAAATTCTTTTTTACGGTACGATTAATTCAGCCAGTGTTTATCCGCGAGAGGTGGTAAAGGCGGCGCTTAAAAACAATGCTGCGGCAGTTATTTTTGCACATAATCACCCAAGTGGTATTGCAGAACCTAGCCAAGCTGACAAACTTATAACCAATAAATTACAACAAGCACTGCAATTGGTAGACATAAGTGTGCTTGATCACATCATTGTGGGCGGGGAAACCTGTGTTTCTTTTGCTGAGCGAGGCCTTATTTAGCTTTGTTAGACACAGAAGTGTGTTAAAAATGAGCTGTTTAACGCGTTTTAGCAAATTAGTTTAATTTAAATGCAGTTTTTACTTTCCCTAAGGGCATTCGATCTTTATAATTAGCCGCTATCAAATTTACATATATGAGCTGATTGGATAGATCAGTGTTTGATCTTTGCCTGTAAAAGCTGTATAAAGAGCGCCCTTCGATTTATCTCTAGGGCGAAAATACACGGCCTTAGATTAAATTAAGCTCGAGCGAAGTTATTGGAGATATATAGACATGTCTAAAGTATGTCAAGTTACAGGTAAGCGTCCAGCGGTTGGTAATCACCGTTCACACGCGAGAAACGCGACTAGACGTCGTTTCCTACCTAACCTACAAACACACCGTTTTTGGGTTGAAAGTGAAAAACGTTTTGTAACATTACGCACTACTACTAAAGGTATGCGTATTATCGATAAAAAAGGCATCGACACGGTTCTTACAGAAATCCGTGCTCGCGGCGTTAAAGTTTAAGGATCTGAATCATGCGCGATAAAATCCGTTTAGTTTCAACTGCCGGTACTGGTTTTTTCTACACTACTGACAAAAACAAACGTAACATGCCTGAGAAGATGGAAATCAAAAAGTTTGATCCAAAGATTCGTAAACATGTTCTTTTTAAAGAAGCTAAAATTAAGTAATTTTAGTTCTTTTAGAATTTAAAAACCCAGCCTAGGCTGGGTTTTTTATTATTTAAAATATGATTAATACCAAACTGCATAAATCTTTGAAC
>NZ_PNDU01000557.1:0-723 GCF_005886635.1 Pseudoalteromonas sp. S558
ATGCTTAAGTAAACCTACTGGCGGAGTTATTCAAGCTGCTAGAGAGTTAAGCGTGGCAGAGTCTCTGCTTTATCATTGGCGAACTGCTGCTCTGAAAAAGACATCCACATCGGATAGAGAAAGTACGCTAGCTACTGAGAATGCTCGTTTGAAACGCCAACTAGCGATGCAAGCAGAGGAGCTAGATATCTTAAAAAAACCGCTACCTACTTCACAAAAAATCAAAAATAGCACGATTTGAATTAATGCAAAGCGACCGAAGTACATTCAGTGTCATTACAATGGCTAAGGTACTTCGTGTATCGCCAAGTGGGTTTTATGCATGGATAAAGTCATGCGTACACGTGTGTAAGCGCAAACAACAACAGCAAACCTTGATACTCAGGCCAAAGCCGCATTTATTGACAGTAAACAGCGAGACGTTGCCAGACGTATCCAAGTCGAGCTTGCGGAGCAAGGGTATAAACATGACATTAAAACCATTAACAAAAGCATGGGACGTCAGAATTTAGTCGCTAAAGCCGCGCGTAAATTCGAATCGACCACCGACATTAGCAGTGGCCCCTGATTTACTTGAGCAGAAACTGTACCGCTGATAAACCTAACCAAAAATGGACTGGTGATATTACATACTTAATGACCAGCGAGGGATGGCTTTATCTCGCTGTGTTTATCGACCTTTGCTCACGCTCAGTGATTGGTTGTGTAGTGGTCAATAAAATT
>NZ_PNDU01000558.1:0-329 GCF_005886635.1 Pseudoalteromonas sp. S558
TGTCAGAGCTGCGCTAAGCGGGCTTATTTTGTACTTTTTTGCGCGTTTTAACGCAGCTAAGCGAGAACGTACTCAGCTTGTGGTTATGATTGCTTTTTCGTTGCTGCCTTTTTCTCTACTGCTAAATTCAACCCTTGATACTGCAATGGTATTAAACGCTTTAACATATGTGGGGCTTGTGATGAGTTCGGTACGTGTTATGCCGCAAACTTATAAAACACTGCGTACGGGTAATGTAAGTAATTTAAGCGCTCGCTACTTTAGTTTGCAGTTTATTGCTGGTATTTGCGGCTTAGTTGTTGAGCTTTCAAATGCTGCTCCAAGCACTG
>NZ_PNDU01000559.1:0-301 GCF_005886635.1 Pseudoalteromonas sp. S558
CGTCAATAAGTTTAGGTGCAGAGCGCGAATTTTTAATCCGCAGCCAAAGTAACATTCAAGAGCAGCATAGTCTCACGCTAGAAGATGGCTCACTCCTTATCATGGGCAAAGGATTTCAAGACAACTACCAACACGCTCTAGCGAGTGCGCCTAAAGCAACCCGTCCAAGATTTAACATCTCATTTAGGCAATTTGCTTGGCCTGTTTAGCTATAAGCACTTACTATTTAACCTGAACTCTGGATAATAAATCTATCTCGCGCCGCGATTAAATCGCCCCTAGATTGAAAAATTTCAATCTA
>NZ_PNDU01000560.1:0-449 GCF_005886635.1 Pseudoalteromonas sp. S558
GTTAAGACTTAATTTTTATTTTCTTTTAAAAGATTTAAAAGCTAAGTTTTACTCGACTCACTTACCGTTTGTTCAGCGCTTTTCATTGCTGCCTGCCGGGTCAGTGGATGCGCATTATAGGGATATTCTGGAGAGGGTCAATGCTTTATTTCAGTTTTATTAAATTAATTTCAATTTAGTACAATAACCATACAAACAAAGGGCTGCAGGGCTGTAGTTGATTAAAAAGCATTCAACATAATGAATGATTATTGAGAGGGGAGGAAGTAAAAGCGATTTATAGATAACAGCTACATAGCTTTTACTTAAAACTTTACTAATTACTGAGTTGTTATTACCCATACGGCATTTGAGCCTGAGATTTCATTACCTATTATAAGCAGTGCTTCGTTTGTTGAACTATGCGCTGCAGGAACAAATGTCATACCTTCAGGAGCGAGAACTCAACT
>NZ_PNDU01000561.1:0-751 GCF_005886635.1 Pseudoalteromonas sp. S558
TCAAAACTAATTACCCGCTTAGATTGTTACTGAACATTTCAAAAATTTTAAACTCGACAAATTTTACTAATTTTATTACCTTGCCCAACATGAGCATTTAAAAAGAATATACCGTGAAAACAAATTTAGTTACCCGCGAAGGCTACTTACAGCTGCAACAAGAACACGATCATTTATGGAATGTAAAGCGCCCTGAAGTTACAAAAATAGTGAGCTGGGCAGCAAGCTTAGGCGATCGTTCTGAAAATGCAGATTATCAGTACAATAAAAGATTACTGCGCCAAATAGATCGCCGTGTGCGTTATTTACGCAAACGTATTCCCGATCTAAAAATTATTGATTATTCCCCCGTTCAAGATGGAAAAGTCTTTTTTGGCGCATGGGTCGAAATTGAAAACGAGCAAGGCGACATTAAAAAATTCAGAATTGTAGGGCCTGACGAAATTTACGACCGTAAGGACTATATTTCTATCGACTCACCGATGGCACGTGCATTAATTAAAAAACAGGTTGATGACGATTTTGCAGTAATGACGCCACAAGGTAAAAAGGAGTGGTATATAAATTCTATTGATTATCAAAAAAATATATCGTAGGTTTTGATTCAGATCATGTTAACTTTTGATTGTTTAAATTATACCAATAAGCTATAAATGAATTTATTCTAATACCAATTGCATTAAATTAGTGATCTATTATAGCGATAAGAAAATAGCTCAATAACAAGTCTAAAATTATTATACATATTTAT
>NZ_PNDU01000562.1:0-566 GCF_005886635.1 Pseudoalteromonas sp. S558
GTTTACAAATTTCCGCATCTAAATTTGGCATACGACCTTGTTCAATATCAATAACTAATTGTAACGTTGAGGCAGTGCCTAAACTAAAAGTGATGAGCTGCGGTGAATCAAACTTTTCATATACAAGCCGTTCATAATCATCACGAATACCATTATCATTTTGGTCAATACCGTCTAGCGTTTTATAGTCATCTGGGTGCGCAGGAGGTAAATCTGGTGTTAGGTAAAATAAGTCTTGAATGCGTTGCCAGCTGCTATGGGGTTTGGGTTTATTATTCTTATTCCAATAACGGGCAAAATAATAGTCGGTATTGTGTTTTACCAAATTGCCACCTCGGTATACCTTGTTTGCTTGCCACTTTTTTATCACTGTATCTTGTACCCAAATCCAACCATCCCAATGCGGTTGATTTTCTATTGGTTCAATCCCTTTAACCCAAAAGGCAGCAATAAATAGGCTGTTGTTGTGAGTGACTACATCACCAGCTACGTATATTGAACCGGCCTCCCATGGCTGATGATTTGGCTCAATGTCTGCTAAGTTAGTATTTGCGGATTGCTGAGTT
>NZ_PNDU01000563.1:0-1196 GCF_005886635.1 Pseudoalteromonas sp. S558
AAAGTTGAGATGTTATTTTATCAAATTAAAGAGAATTAAATCGAAATTTTTGAAATTGGTCTGATCAATGTCTGTTAAATCATCATTCGCTAAGATTCTAAATGTCTCGGTATATGTATTGGGTCGCATATCGATGTTTACCACTTCATTTCGCAGTAACGACATACCGTAATTAGATGGGCCCTTCATTGTACCTTGATAACCACCTTCACCAAATACACGCGGCTTTTCGAATACGTAGCCTTCTTCACCTGCGGGTGTGCTTGGGTTAGTGCATGCAGTTAATCCAAAACCAACGACTCCTACAACCAATGCACCTTTAAATAGGTTATTAAACAATGTTTGTGTCCCGGAGTTTCTTGCTCTCATCATCTTTCCTTTAATTACTTTTTAATATTGTATAAACGTCACTTAACAAGCTTGAAGCACCAAACCTGAATGTCTTTGCTTGCAGGTAATCATCACCCATTATCGCGCGTGCAAGTGCTAAATAATCACTAGCATCGGCCACTGTTTTAACACCACCGGCGGCTTTAAAGCCAACATGCTTACCAGTATTTTTAATTGCACTGAGCATAATTTTTGTTGATTCAAGCGTGGCATTTACAGCGACTTTACCCGTACTGGTTTTTACAAAATCAGCACCGCCTTCAATTGCAAGCTCCGTGGCTTGAGTTATAAGCGCTTCGGTTTTAAGTTCACCGCTTTCAATTATTACTTTGAGTTGCGCGCGCGACCCACACGCTTTTTTACTTTCACTTACATAACTAAGTACTGCTTGAGCATCGCCCGCTATGAGTTTTTTATAAGGAATAACCAAATCAATCTCATCCGCGCCGCGCTCTATTGCAATGAGTGTTTCGTTTATAACATCACTGAGTGACGCATCACCCGTTGGAAAGTTAGTGACTGTTGCCACTTTAACGTGGTTAAGCCCACGCACTGCGAGTGCTATTTTTGCGTCAGCAACGAAATCGCTATAAACACATAAGGCTGCTGGCGTGCCTAAGGTAGGATCTATGCTATCAACGAGTGCTTGAATATCTTTTGTAGTATCACTGCTGTTTAAACTTGTTAAATCCATAAGTGCGACTGCTAATGCCGCGTCTTTTTGATGCTGTGTCATGTAGACTCCCTTTCCTATGTAATACCAATTTTATTAAAAACATGATCATTTTAGCGTATTAAATAACTCA
>NZ_PNDU01000564.1:0-309 GCF_005886635.1 Pseudoalteromonas sp. S558
AGTCATAAACATAATTTACTACACTTTTTCACAATACGACGCTCTTCCGAGCTCTCTCACAACCTAAGTTACTGGAACCTAAATCCAGCGCGTCTACCAATTCCGACACTCCCGCATATCACTTTGAATTAATCAAAGAAATGGTAGTTATTTTAAACTCTTCATTGAGTGCAATTTAACTCTTGCAGAGCCACTTCTAAAAAAGAAATGGTGGCTAAGACGGGATTTGAACCTGTGACCCCATCATTATGAGTGATGTGCTCTAACCAGCTGAGCTACTTAGCCATTGTTGGCTGGGATACCAGGATT
>NZ_PNDU01000057.1:0-8146 GCF_005886635.1 Pseudoalteromonas sp. S558
GCTGGAGATAGATTTATTATCTAGAGTTTAGGTTATCTAAGTGTAAATTGTAAAAATCTGTTCATAATCAGGCCACCAAGGCTAAGATAAAGTGCAACAAATTGCATTTCCTGCTAAGGTATTTGACTGCTAAGTGAGTGTAAATAGAATAATAAAGAGGGATAGGAAACTATGCGCCTAAACGGTGTGCAAAGACTATTAGAAACAGGGCTGATAATCAGTACCTTTACAGCAATATTTATTTTATGTGCGTTGATCAGTTTTGATCCCGCCGATGCGGCGTGGTCGCAAACAAGCTTTAGCGAAGTAAGAAACATTACGGGAGCTGCGGGTGCATGGATTGCGGATGTATTACTACTCACATTTGGTTGGTTGGCTTACTTAGTACCTGCTGCAATTCAAATATTTGGTTATTTGTTATTTAAGCAACCACACCGCATTTTGCAGCTTGACTACACCACCTTAGCGTTGCGTGTTATTGGTTTTGCTTTATTTATTACCTCGGCCACCGCTATTAGCAGCATTAATTTTGATGATATTTATAACTTTTCATCGGGCGGAGTAGTGGGTGATGTGATTGAATCAGCCATGATGCCTGCATTTAATTTCACTGGGACATCTATTTTACTACTGTGCTTCTTTTTTGCCGGACTTACCTTGCTAACAGGTGTGTCGTGGGTTGATTTTGTAGACTATTTAGGTGAATTAATCGTTCGATTTTATCGTTTTAGTGCTAGCTACGCACAAGGCTGGATGCATCGAGAGCGTATTGCGGGTAATATTGATAATGATCAAATGGATGCACAGTTTGATGACGATATTGAAGAACAAATAGAAATCCCTGAAAAAAATAATAAAGCAGATAAACAAAAAGCAATTAACAAACCACAAACGCCATTTAGTGAGCCACCAATGAGTGACGACTTTATGCCGTTTGATGAACTCGATGACATACTTGATCAAGAAATAGGCTTTAGTGCCATTGATGACGAACCAATGGATACGGAAGCTGCATTAAACGCACTTGACCAAAGCCAAGTTGTAGAGCCAGAAAAACCAGTTACAACGGTTGTATCGCCAGCAAGGCCAATGCCTAAGCCAAAAGCAGCCTATCAGCCACCACCAACAGCAAAAGAAAAATTTGAGCAGTTACTAACGCAAGAGCCACCACCAGGGCCATTACCGTCGCTGGATTTGCTCGACAGACCGGACAAAGCTAAAAATCCGATATCGCAAGAAGAGCTCGATACTGTATCGCGCCTAGTAGAGACAAAACTCCTCGATTTTAACGTCCAAGCAACGGTTGTAGCCGTATATCCAGGCCCAGTTGTTACGCGTTTCGAACTTGATTTAGCGCCAGGTATCAAGGTGTCTAAAATTACAGGTTTAGCAAAGGATTTAGCCCGTTCGCTTTCAGCAATTAGTGTACGTGTTGTAGAAGTTATTCCAGGTAAAACCTATGTGGGTATAGAACTGCCTAACAAACATCGCGAAATAGTTCGTTTGTCAGAAGTAATAAATGCGCCTAAATTTGAGCAAAACCCATCGCCACTGACTATGGTGCTAGGTAAAGATATTGCCGGTCAGCCTGTATGTGCTGATCTGGGTAAAATGCCACATTTATTGGTTGCGGGTACTACTGGTTCAGGTAAATCAGTGGGCGTTAATGTGATGATAGTAAGCTTACTGTACAAATCGGGTCCTGACGATGTACGTATGATCATGATTGACCCTAAAATGCTTGAGCTTTCAGTGTACGAAGGCATTCCGCATTTATTGTGTGAAGTCGTGACCGATATGAAAGAAGCGGCTAACGCACTGCGTTGGTGTGTAGGTGAAATGGAACGTCGTTATAAATTAATGTCAGCATTGGGTGTGCGTAACTTAAAAGGTTACAACCAAAAAGTGCTTGAAGCCAATGAAGCGGGTTACCCAATTCTTGACCCATTATTTAAAGACACCGATGGCATGAAAGAAGGCCCAGATGAGCTAGGTAAGTTACCAAGTATTGTTGTAGTAATTGACGAGTTTGCCGACATGATGATGATTGTAGGTAAAAAAGTAGAAGAGCTAATTGCACGTATTGCTCAAAAAGCACGTGCGGCAGGGATTCACTTAGTACTTGCTACGCAGCGCCCGTCGGTTGATGTAATTACCGGCTTAATTAAAGCAAATATACCAACGCGTATGGCCTTTCAGGTATCGAGTAAAATAGATTCGCGTACAATACTTGATCAACAAGGCGCAGAAAACTTACTCGGTATGGGTGACATGCTTTATTTACCGCCAGGCACGAGCGTACCAGAGCGTGTGCATGGCGCGTTTGTAGACGACCATGAAGTACACGCTGTAGTAAATGATTGGAAAGCGCGTGCTAAACCAAATTATATTGACGAAATACTTAATGGCGATGCCAGTGAGGATATTTTATTACCAGGCGAAGCGAGCGAAAACGCTGATGAAGAATCAGATCCGTTATACGACGAAGCGGTGTCGTTTGTAATCGAAACTGGCAAAGTATCGGTATCGTCAGTGCAACGTAAATTGCGTGTAGGTTATAATCGTGCCGCACGTTTAGTAGAACAAATGGAAACATCGGGTATCGTGAGTTCACCAGGCCATAACGGCGCTCGCGATGTATTAGTACCTAATGGAGCAAATTCATGAAAAAATTTAACGCCTTATTATTAGTGTTAGGCAGCGTAATTACTGCACCAAGCTTTGCTGACGATAGCCAAGCATTACAAGACCAACTTGCCACGTTAAAAAGCTTTAAAGCGCAGTTTGCACAAAAAGTAACAGACAAAGAAGGCCAAGCAGTTATGCAAGGCGAGGGCACAATAGCCCTTCAACAACCTATGATGATCCGCTGGCAGCAAACTAATCCCGACGATACCTTGTTTGTATCAAACGGCGATAAAACATATTACTTCGACAGCTTTGCTGAGCAAGTAACGATAATGAAAACCAGCAGCCTAATCGACTCAACGCCATTTGTATTGCTCACCTCAAAAGATCCAGCACAATGGGAAAAATACAGCGTACTTGCAACAAATACAGGCTTTAGCGTAACGCCAAATAAAGGCGTAGAAAGCCAAGTAGAGCAACTTGATATAACATTTGCTGATAACAGTAAAGGCCTTGCTAAATTAGTAGTCACTGATAACTCAGGGCAGCTATCGTCATTTACCTTTAACGATGCCAAAGTTAATACGCCGCTTGATAAAAGCACTTTTGAATTTACGCCTCCTGAAGGTGTTGAAATAGACGATCAGAGTAACGGTGAGTAATTTAGGTTTTAACTTTGGGCCCGATGTACGCCCACTTGCCGCGCGTATGCGCCCTACAACGCTTGATGAATACATTGGTCAGCAGCACTTATTAAGCGCTGATAAACCACTGCATCAAGCCATTGTCGCAGGGCGGTGCCATAGTTTAATTTTATGGGGCCCGCCGGGTGTTGGCAAAACAACACTCGCGCAAATAATTGCCAATCACGCTGACGCCTCACTTATTCAAATGTCTGCGGTAACCGCAGGCGTTAAAGATATACGCGACAGCGTAACGCAAGCGCGGGAAAACTTAGAAAGCCGTGGCCAACGCACCCTTATGTTTGTTGACGAAGTTCACCGTTTCAATAAATCCCAACAAGATGCGTTTTTACCGCACATAGAAGACGGCACCTTTATATTTGTAGGTGCAACCACCGAAAACCCATCGTTTGCACTTAATAACGCTATATTGTCGCGTGCGCGGGTGTATGTTTTAAAATCGCTCGCCGATAGCGATTTATACACCGTAATAGAGCGCGCACTCAAACAAGACGAGCAGCTAAGCCAAAAACACATCACTATTGCCGACAACGCTAAAAAGGCATTGTGCCAAGCAAGTGGCGGCGATGCGCGCAAAGTACTTAATCTACTTGAACAAGCAGTTGATTTAACCACTGAGCAAAATGGTCAATACAACGTAGACGAGCACGTACTTAGCCAAGTATTACCCACGCATTTAGCTAAATACGACAAAGGCGGCGATGAGTTTTACGATTTAATATCAGCCTTTCATAAATCCGTACGTGGCAGCTCCCCAGACGGCGCGCTGTATTGGTATTGCCGAATTTTAGCTGGTGGTGGCGACCCTTTGTATGTAGCGAGGCGTTTACTTGCCATTGCTACAGAAGACATTGGTAACGCCGATCCTCGCGCGATGCAAGTTGCCCTAAATGCGTGGGATATATTTCAGCGAGTAGGGCCAAGCGAAGGTGAGCGCGCTATTGCACAAGCCACATTGTATTTAGCCAGTGCACCTAAAAGTAATGCAGTGTATATGGCGTTTAATCAAGCCAAAGCTGATGCTCAAAATGAGCCAAGCTACCCAGTGCCAGAGCACCTACGCAATGCACCAACCAACTTAATGAAAGACTTAGGTTACGGCGCTGAGTATCGCTATGCGCATAATGAAGAAGGCGCATTTGCCGCAGGTGAAAAATATTTACCACCAGAAATGGACGGTAAAGAATATTACTTACCGAGCGAGCGCGGACTTGAGCAAAAAATTAAACAAAAACTCGATTACCTAAAAGAGCGCGATGCGCAAAGCCCACTTAAACGATACGAAAATGATTAAACTTTATCTGATGATCGCCCTTGGCGGAGCCTCAGGTGCGTGTTTACGGTTTTTTATTAGCGAAAGCATGCTAAAACTCCTCGGTAGGGGATTCCCTTTTGGCACGTTGACGGTTAATATTCTGGGTTCATTGTTAATGGGCATTTTGTACGGTTTGATAGATAAAGAAATTATCACCGCAAGCCCCGCCAAAACCCTTATAGGAATTGGCTTTTTAGGTGCATTAACCACCTTTTCAACATTCTCAATGGACTCGTTGTTGTTATTACAACAAGGTCACTTTATTAAAATGGCCCTCAATATCATCTTAAACGTGATGGTGTGTATTTTTATGGCTTGGCTGGGCCTTCAGCTAGTAATGCAAAAAGGTTAAAAAACTAACATGTTAGATTCTAAATTTTTACGTCAAGACATCGAACAAACTGCAGCACGTTTAGCAGCGCGCGGTTACGAACTCGATGTCGCGACGGTAACGGCACTTGAAGAAAAACGCAAAACATTACAAGTAAAAACGCAAGAACTTCAAAGTCAACGTAATGCAAGCGCAAAAGCAATTGGTCAAGCCAAAGCAAAAGGCGAAGACGCGCAGCCACTCCTTGATGCAGTGGCTAACTTAGGCAGTGAGCTAGACGCCGCTAAAACAGAGCAAGATGAAGTATTAGCCGCGATTAACGACATTGCTTTAGCAATTCCAAACTTGCCAGACGAGTCAGTACCTGCCGGTAAAGACGAAGACGACAACGTTGAAATTTTAACGTGGGGCACACCTAAAAAATTCGATTTTGAAGTTAAAGATCACGTAGATGTAGGTCAAGACTTAAACGGCTTAGATTTTGAAATGGGCGTTAAAATTAGTGGCGCACGCTTTACCGTAATGCGCGGCCAAGTAGCGCGCATGCACCGTGCACTAACGCAATTTATGTTAGATACACACGCAGACAAAAACGGCTACACAGAAATGTATGTACCGTACCTAGTAAATAGCGCCAGCCTTTATGGCACAAGCCAATTACCTAAATTTGCAGGCGATTTGTTCCACACCTTAGGTCTTGTGAACGACGATGGCGAACAACAAGCCGGCTTTAGCTTAATTCCTACTGCTGAAGTACCGCTTACAAACAGCGCACGCGACGAAATTTATGACGAAAGCGATTTACCAATTCGTTTAGTTGCCCACACGCCATGTTTTAGAAGTGAAGCAGGCAGCTATGGTCGCGATACACGAGGCTTAATTCGTCAGCACCAGTTTGATAAAGTTGAACTTGTACAGCTTGTAAAACCAGAAGACTCAATGGCAACGCTTGAAGAGTTAACAGGTCACGCAGAGCAAATACTACAAGCGCTTGAACTTCCGTACCGTAAAGTAATTTTATGTATGGGCGACATGGGCTTTGGCTCAGCTAAAACATACGATTTAGAAGTATGGTTACCTGCGCAAGACACATACCGCGAAATTTCATCATGTTCAAACATGGCAGATTTTCAGGCGCGTAGAATGCAAGCACGTTTTCGCCGTGAAGGTGTTAAAAAGCCAGAGTTACTACATACATTAAACGGTTCAGGCTTAGCCGTTGGCCGTACACTAGTAGCCATCCTAGAAAACTACCAACAAGCCGATGGCACAGTAGTAGTGCCAGAAGTATTACGCCCATACATGGGTGGACTTGAAGTGATTGGTAAGCAATAAAAATCAAGTTTAAGTTAAGCAGGCTTTAAGCTTGTAAATCTTAATTCGAAAGCCGCTGTTTGTAATGAACGGCGGCTTTTTTGTTGTAGGTTAAAGGTTGAAGATAAAAAGGTTCAGCTAATATGTAGGACGTGCTTTAGCGCGTTACAGCTCTTTGACAAAAACATGCGCCAGTACTTTTTATCAGTTTCTTACGCTACATTTTGCGATTTTACTAAATGCTTTAAACATAACTTCACTTGAGTATCTCCCATAGATCCGGAGCGTGTTGCATACTATTTAAGCGGGTATAGGCAGCTATCCAAAACAGATAAGCTTCAAGAGTGCTCTTTGTATAGCTGGTAACAATAGCGTTTGCTATATATATGATCTTTAATCGTGGTTAGAAAAAGAGATTTCATAAATAATATTTAACTTTCAAATGCACTGTATGCATGGACAATATTTTGTATTTTGTCCAATAACATTATTAAAAGTCGTTTTGGTGTATTTTAACAGCGTTCATTTTATAACATACGTAATTACTTGTTTACATTAGAGTTATTTAGTAGAATTATTGAGCCATGTAATATACGCCGTTTTGGGGTGTTATAACCCCCCAAAGTGGTGTTCTATAAGCTGTTAGCATTATCTATAGTTCGGAGGTAATAGTGAAAATTTTTGATAAATTTCGTGATTTAGAACAGCTGTTTGATAGCGTTAATAACTCAAAAGTAACTATCGTTTCAGCCTTTGCTAGTGGTACAGAGTCAATAATAAAAAATTTAGCAACCACAAATAAGGTAGAGCTAATTATTGGCACAATTAATTCGTTCTCACCCCCGAAATACATTGAGAACCTTATCGAATTGAAAGCTGAAAATTTAAGTCTGTATATGGATTTTCGCTATGGAATGAGTACACATTGGAAGCTATATCTCATTGAACCAGATATAGTTCTCATCGGAAGTGCTAATTTCACGTCACTAGGTGTTAGTTTGAAGCGAGATACTCTTGTCCGAATCGACTCAGAAGAGCTTTATCGTCAGTACATATCGAAAGTAGAAAACTTAAAGTCGGAATCTTTAGTTATAAATAGTGAATCGAAAGAATTTAACCATAAATTCAATCTGTACAAACGGTCATTCATAGAGTCTCAATCGGCTAATCAAGCAGGTAAAACGAAGTCTAATCTTCAAACTTGGCTTGCAGACGATCACAACCAAGCAATTCCTCTATTTATCTGGGATAGTGATTTAGAGCCTGAAGATGAGAAACAAGCATTTACACTCATTAAAGACAAAGAGCCAGAAGTTGAGTCAAAAGAAAACTATCGATTATCTAAATATGAATGTAAACCAAATAAACTCCCATATCTGGAAAGTAGTCTGGTCATTTCAATGAATGAAAAAGGTTCTTATGCAACCTTTGAAAGGTTTGACAGGATTCTTTACAAAGACGGTGTTCATTATTTGTATTCGTTTAAGGGTAAGAGAAAAAATGCCCCATTCGATATCGCTGAGATAGCCACTGGTTTAAAGTTAGTTGTAAATGAGCTTTATGAAAATGAGCAGACAGTTCTATATCGTGAAAACATTGAGATAGCCTTGAAAAAATAATGCTAACAAAGCATTTAAGAGTGATTCCCAACGCATGGCATTTTTTATTCCATCGTTGAGTTTAGTGTTTACGGTGGTATGGTTGAGTTTCGTGGGTGCGTTGCTCACACCTTAATGCGGCGTTGGTGCGTCAAGCTAAGCTTGATCCATCTTGCAGGGTGCAAGTCCCTGTCGGGCAAGGTCTAACTAACCACCCGTATTGAGTGTTGCGCCTTTGGCGGAGTGTGGGATTAGC
>NZ_PNDU01000565.1:0-302 GCF_005886635.1 Pseudoalteromonas sp. S558
ATGGCTAAGTAGCTCAGCTGGTTAGAGCACATCACTCATAATGATGGGGTCACAGGTTCAAATCCCGTCTTAGCCACCATTTCTTTTTTAGAAGTGGCTCTGCAAGAGTTAAATTGCACTCAATGAAGAGTTTAAAATAACTACCATTTCTTTGATTAATTCAAAGTGATATGCGGGAGTGGCGGAATTGGTAGACGCGCTGGATTTAGGTTCCAGTAACTTAGGTTGTGAGAGTTCAAGTCTCTCTTTCCGCACCATGTTCTTGATAAGAACTCAAATTATCAAATATTCTTAGTTGGGAT
>NZ_PNDU01000566.1:0-404 GCF_005886635.1 Pseudoalteromonas sp. S558
GTCATTTAAGTGCATTAGCTGGATTTATTGTACCGTTTGGTTCAATAATTGGGCCATTAATTGTTTGGTTAATTAAAAAAGATGAAATGCCTATTGTTGACGTACATGGCAAAAAAGCACTTAACTTTCAGATAACTATGGCAATTGCTTACCTTGTTTGTTTTGTACTAATATTTGCGGTGATAGGTTTAATATTACTGCCTTTAGTGGCAATTTTTGGGTTTGTAATGGTTGTAATGGCAAGTATTAAGGCCAACGAAGGTAAAGAGTTTAACTACCCGTTTAGTTTAAATTTGATAAAATAAACACACAGTTTATTTTTATACCAATTGCATTAAATTAGTGATCTATTATAGCGATAAGAAAATAACTCAATCAACAAGCTAAATATATCTTACATAATT
>NZ_PNDU01000567.1:0-323 GCF_005886635.1 Pseudoalteromonas sp. S558
CCATAACGATTGTAAAACAGCCGAAAACGCATGTGCTGGTCAAGCATCTTGTAAAGGCACTGGTTTTGTAGCAATGCCTGCAAAAGCATGTGCTGACGTTGGCGGTAAGGTAAAAGATAAATGGGTTGGCACAGTTACTAAAACTGATTTAGTACACTGTAATGATGTAAATGTGTGTGGTGGTCATAACGATTGTAAAACAGCTAATAATGCGTGTGCAGGTCATGCATCATGTAAAGGCACCGGTTTTGTTTCTATGCCAGCGAAAGCATGTGGCGATATTGGTGGCTCTGTAGACAGTTAATAGCTAATTATTAGTTGCG
>NZ_PNDU01000568.1:0-1012 GCF_005886635.1 Pseudoalteromonas sp. S558
ATCGACATAAGCATTTGAACAAATTAACGAATTAAACCCTCCATAACATCGTTAAATAGACTCCATATTTACCGATGTCATGACAATAACCATTAAGAATAAGCGCGAGTTGATTTCGCGCTTATTTAACTTTTAGGCAGTACTGCAAACCATTCTTTGGTTTTTTAGCCTAAGCCTCGCCTATCTATAGCTCGTATTCAACACGAAACGAAGGCAACTTATTTAATAATGGAATAAGCGAACGCTCTCGTCTTAAAGAGCTGCGCTCATCATCAAGTACCCTTCGTTCATTAGTGAGTTCTCTGCGCTGATTACTGGAGACATTTGCAGCACTTAACTCATTGCTGATCACTTCAAGTCGTCTGTTTATTGTGTCGAGTCGGTTATTTATTTCGGTTTTTCTTGCTTCGATTTGGTAACGATCATTACCTTCTTCCCAGGCCTTTCGAAACTGTTTGCTGTTACACACACCATTAAATGACTCGCCACGAATGCCTACTGCAAAGCCGTTTTCAGGTTTACAATAGTGCTGCAGGCCATTGTTATAACCTTCTTTATACAAAGCAACGTCAGGTGAAATACCAAACTCTCGACAAGCTTTTACTGTATCAACACCTTGGTTATAAGCCTTGCCTGATTCGCCATGATCATAACCTAGCTGCTGCCAATTTGCGTATACACACTCTTCTTGCGATAAGCTAGTACAGCCACTAAGAGTAATAAGGGCTAGGCTAAAAACAAGTTTTTTAATCATATCAACAACATCTGTTTTCATTTGAATATGGTAAACATACTATCCCCTATTTAGGGCCATATCAATAGGCCTGAAACAGCGTATGTTTAGCTACATAAATCGTTTAGCATGCGGGCTAAATAACCTGAACTCTGGATAATAAATCTATCTCAAGCAGCTATTTTCAGCGCTAACTACGTTGAATTTACTTGCAATAGGCCCGCTATTGACGCGTAAATTCGCCTTGTTTTCACTGAAAATCTCTGGCTAGAGAAAATA